>JAABTU010000514.1 GCA_011389715.1 Desulfotignum sp. | reverse complement strand
GATGAACAGCGAAACCGGGCCGCCTGGTTTCATCTGGAGGACATGGTGCGGTTTGCCGAGGCCGAAGACTGCCGCAAAAAAAGGCTGCTGGCCTATTTCGGGGAAACCGCGGCCCAAGATGACTGCGGCATGTGCGACAACTGCCTTGCGCCGCAGGACCAGTTCCAGGATATTTCCATTGCAGCCCAGAAATTTCTGTCCTGTGTGAAACGCACCGGCGAGCGGTTCGGGGCCGGCCATATCATCGATGTGCTCCGGGGTGCGGAAACCAAAAAAATCTTCCAGTTCAGGCACCACCTCCTGTCCACATACGGCATTGGAAAAGACCTGTCCAAAAGACAGTGGTTCTATCTCTCCCGGCAATTCCAGAGCAAAGGGTTTGTCCAGCGGGAGGAGAACTACGGGGGACTGACCCTCACCCCGGAGGCCTGGGGGGTGTTGAAAGGAGAAACAAAAGTGTCGGGATGGCAGGATCCCCGTCACAAACTTTCCCAGCCTGTGGCGGAAGCAACCAATGCAGAATCTGGTGAATCACCGGCCCATCACCCGGATCTGTTTGAACAGCTTCGCCAAAAGCGCAAAGAGCTGGCGGATGAGGCGGGTGTGCCGCCCTATGCCATATTTCCCGACAAAGCCCTGCTGGAGATGGCCACTTTTTTCCCGAGAACAGACACCGATTTTCTGAACACCTTCGGCGTAGGCCAAACCAAGCTGGAAAAATACGGCCCGGCATTCATGGCGCTCATCCGGGAATTCTGCACCACCCATGGCATATCTGATGTACCGGAAAGAAAAACGCCTGCGTTTGCCATCAAGGAAAGTTCTCCAAAAGACAAACGCCATTTTCAGGTAGGACAGCTGTACCATGAAGGTGCTTCCATCACAGACATCGCCGACCGGTTCCATGTCAAACCCGCCACCGTCATCAACCATCTGTTCCGGTATTTTCAGGAAGGAAACCCGATTGCATCCGGACACGTTATTGACGCGTGCTCCCTGCCCGCCGACCAGCAGAAAAAAGTGCTCAAAACCTTTGAATCGACTGGGTACCAGTTTTTAAAACCGGTATTTGATGCGTTAGACCAACAAATCAACTACAATGAACTGCATATCCTGAGACTGTATTATCTGTATATACACCGGATTGAAAGCCCTTCTTTAACCGGAAATGGCCATGACAGAAACCATCCGGCTCCACAGGAATAATAGCGTATATCTCTGGGCTGCGCCCACTGAATATTTGTTATATAGCGTGCGCTGCTATGGAGAGCCCCTGGTGGTGTCCTGTGAACGGACCGTCAGAATCGGAGGGGCCTGGTAAAATATGCCGGGATGGTTTTCAACCTTCAACCAGAAGGCGGGTTGCCGCACTTCATTGTTCTTATGCAAACAGGCCTCCACAGATCTCGGACCTGGCACAGGATACCACCAGGAAAGGTTCTTGGGACAAAGTGCAGCACAGAGCGATCGAAAACCTGGCATGCTTATGGCAAATATCCAGTGCGCCCAGATAACCGTTGACAATTCAAACAATTTGTGTTGAGGGTATAAAAATCAGGAAACGGATGTATCCGGATCATTTTGGCTGTATTATCCGAACCAGATCCGACACCTGAAGCTGACCCAAGGATTCCCAAAAAATGAGAGGCCAGGTGATATCATGGAACAATACAATCGGACGATCCAGACCCTGGAGCGGCTGCGGGCCGAATCCACGGCCGCAGGCGGTCCCGACAAAATCAGCCGGCAGCACAGTGCAGGCAAACTGACAGCCCGGGAGCGGATCGACCTGCTTCTGGATGAAGGAAGTTTTGAGGAGTTCGATGTGCTCAAGACAGGCCGCGGCAGCTCTCTGGGAGATGACCGCCGCTACCTGGGCGACGGGGTGATCACTGGACACGGGAACATCGACGGCCGGGAGGTGTTTGTGTTCAGCCAGGATTTCACCGTGATCGGCGGATCCCTCGGGGAAGCCCATTCCCAGAAGATCTGCAAAGTCATGGACATGGCCGTAAAGGTGGGCGCACCCATCATCGGGCTCAACGATTCCGGCGGGGCCCGCATTCAGGAAGGGGTGGATGCCCTGGCCGCCTACGGCGAAATTTTCCACCGCAATGTCCGTGCCAGCGGCGTGGTGCCCCAGATATCCAGCATCATGGGACCGTGCGCAGGGGGAGCTGTTTACAGCCCGTCCATCACGGACTTTGTGTTCATGGTGCAGGCATCTTCCTACATGTTTGTCACAGGACCCAACGTGGTGAAAACCGTAACCCATCAGGAGATCACCTCTGAAGCACTGGGGGGTGCCGGGGTCCATGCGCAAAAAAGCGGGGTGGCCCACTTTACTGCGCCCAACGATATCCTGTGCCTGCGGGAAATCCGCCGCCTGATCAGCTACCTGCCATCCAACAACCGCCAGCCGGCCCCCATCCTGGACCTGCGTGATCCGGCCGACCGCATCGACCCGGCCCTGGATTATCTGATTCCGGAGGATCCCAGCCAGGCCTATGACATGAATGTGCTGATCCACAGCATTCTGGACGGGGCCGAGTTCATGGAGGTCCACCCGGATTTTGCCCGGAACATCATCTGCGGTTTCGGCCGCATGGGTGGCCAGACCGTGGGCCTTGTGGCCAATCAACCCGCTGTGCTGGCCGGTGTACTGGACACGGAAGCATCGTTCAAAGCGGGTCGGTTCGTGCGTTTCTGCGATGCGTTCAACATTCCCCTGATCGCCCTGGTGGATGTTCCTGGCTTCATGCCCGGACCGGACCAGGAGCACGGGGGCATCATCCGCCACGGGGCCAAACTGCTCTATGCCTTTACCGAAGCCACGGTACCCCGCATCTCCGTCATTGTCCGCAAGGCATACGGCGGTGCCTACCTGGTGATGAATTCCAAACATATCCACTGCGATGTGAACTATGCCTGGCCCACGGCCGAGATTGCGGTGATGGGACCCAAAGGGGCTGTGGAGGTGATCCACCGCAAAGAAATTCAGGGCTCCGCCGATCCGGAAGTCCTGCTCCATGAGAAGATGGATCAATACAGGCGCACCTTTGCCAACCCTTTTCTGGCAGCCCAGCGGGGGTATATCGATGATGTGATTTTTCCCAGAGATACGCGCCACCGCCTGATACGAACCCTTCAGGTGCTCGAGGGCAAAGCAGCCAAAGGACCTGAACGAAAACACGGAAACATCCCCTTATGAGGTATGCCATGTTTGATAAAATTCTGATCGCCAACCGCGGTGAAATTGCCGTGCGCATCATCCGCACCTGCCGGCGCATGGGAATCAAAACCACTGCGGTCTATTCCGATGCTGACCGCCGCAGCTTGCACCGGCAGATGGCGGACGATGCCGTGTATATCGGTGAAGCCCCGGCCACAGATTCTTACCTGAATGCAGATAAAATCTTATCTGCAGCGCTGTCGGCAGACTGCCAGGCCATTCACCCCGGTTACGGATTCCTGTCTGAAAGTGCCCGTTTTGCCGAATCGGTCCATGCAGCAGGCCTGAAGTTTATCGGCCCTCCGTCTCAGGCCATCGCCCTGATGGGGGACAAAATTGCCTCCAAGGCACTGGCGGTCAAGGCCGGGGTCCCGGTGATCCCCGGTCACACCCAGGACCTCAAAGATTTGGATGAAGCGTTATCCATGGCCCGGGACATCGGGTATCCGGTGCTGCTCAAGCCGGCGGCGGGCGGCGGGGGCAAGGGGATGCGCATCGTGGAAGGCCCGGACCAGATGGCGGATGCGCTGGCAGCCAGCCGCCAGGAAACCCGCAAGGCATTCGGGGACAGCCGGATTTTCATGGAACGGTATATCGTGCAGCCCCGGCATGTGGAAATCCAGGTGCTGGCGGATGGGTTCGGAAATACGGTTTTCCTGGGGGAACGGGAGTGTTCTATCCAGCGGCGCTACCAGAAAATCATCGAGGAATCACCTTCTCCTGGTGTGGGCCCTGAACTGCGGCAGCGCATGGGAAAAGCAGCCTGCGATCTGGCCCGCCAGGCAGGGTATACCAATGCCGGTACGGTGGAATTTGTGCTGGATCCCGCAGGCGCATATTATTTTCTGGAAATGAACACCCGGCTGCAGGTGGAGCATCCGGTCACGGAACTGGTCACCGGACTGGATCTGGTGGCGCTGCAGCTGCGCATCGCTGCCGGGGAGCACCTGCCCTTTGATCAGGCCGGGGTGCGGTTCACCGGCTGGGCCATGGAAGCCCGCATCTGCGCCGAAGATCCTGCCAGGAATTTTACCCCGGCCACCGGCATGATCACCCGGTATGCCGAACCCCGGGGAGATGCAGTGCGGGTGGACAGCGGTGTGGACACAGGCAGCAAGATCGGGGTCCACTATGACTCCATGCTGGCCAAAGTCATCTGTCACGGCACAGACAGGGAAGATGCCCGTACCAGTCTGATCGAGGCCCTCAACGGATATCACATCGAAGGGGTGGTCACCAACATCGATTTTGCCAACAGCGTGCTGTGCCAGCCGGCATTTGCCGCAGGCGACCTGGACACCGGGTTTATCGACCGTCATTTTGACGGCCATCTCCCCCTTTCTCCTCCGGATGAGCGACACTTGAAGCTGTCGGCCCTCTCGGCTGCCCTGATATATCACGTCCGCAACATCCTGGTCCGGGAATCGGTCAAATCCATGGTGACCCGCATCGGTGGGGGAAAAAGCACCACCGGGGCCCATCACTATGTGGTCAGATCTGAAACAGAGGTGTATGTGATACAGATGAAAAAAGGGCCGGATGGAAAGCAGTGGACCATTTGTGTCAACCAGGACCGGATGGTGGTGGAATCCCCTGATTTCGAATTTTACCGCCGCCGCCTCAAGTTGAAAATTGATGGGCGGTATCATCGGTTCCGCCTCCGCTACGACCGCTCTTTTTTCTGGATCGCCTTTTGCGGCCTCACCCGGCTTTTCGAGGTCTACCGTCCCGAAGAATGGGAATTAATCCAGCACATGCCTGCTGGAATAGACGCGCCGCCATCCAATGAACTACCGTGCCCCATGCCCGGCCTGGTGGTGGATGTGCCGGTGAAAAAAGGGGATCATGTCACCCGGGGACAGAATCTGGTCACCCTGGAGTCCATGAAAATGGAAAGCAATGTGGCATCCCCCTTGGACGGCATGATTGCTGAGGTATTGGTAGCGGCCGGGGATGCGGTCGAAGCAGGAGACGTGCTGGTGCGGTTCATGAAGGATGAAACCGGCAGCCGCAATACCGAAAAATAATAAATTACAGGCAAAGATTTGGCATCGGTCAGTCGGCATCCCCACCCACCAGGCGCCGATCATACATCGCTTTGACCGCCGCGGTCATCTCCTTGAACCGGTCAGCAGGCACTTGGGGTTTCTTCTCCTGCAGGGTCAGGCGGTGGACCACCCGGCGCAGGGTGATGTAGGCTTTCTGCAGGATACCGCTTTCCTCGCCGGAAACCAGACCCTCACAGCTCAGCCCCTCCAGGAGCCGGACATTGTCGGTCCACACGGTGATATCCGGGTATGCAGCTGCGTGCTTGAGGATCAGGTACTGCACCAGAAACTCAATATCCACGATACCGCCGGGGCCCTGTTTGAGATCAAAAACACCGGGTTCATGCTTGAGGCGCTTGGACCGCATACGTTCTCTCATCTCATGCACTGCCTGTTTCAGATCTTTTTCAGACCGTTCTTTACCCAAGATTGTCTGCCGGATGCCACTGAAGCGGTTCTGGAGATGCTTGTCTCCTGTAATGGGCCGGGCCCGGATCAGGGCCTGGTGTTCCCAGGTCCAGGCCTGATTTTCCAGGTAATCTTCAAAGGCCCCGATGTCGGAAGCGATCATGCCGGATGCCCCCCCCGGCCGCAGGCGCATATCTGCGCCATACAGGGTGCCGGCCGGCGTGTGCATTGTCAGGGCGTGGATGATGCGCTGGCCCAGATTGGCATAGAACCGCACGGTTTCTATGGACCTTTCACCCCCCTGGGTATTGCCGGATTGGCCCTGATACAAAAAAACCAGGTCCAGATCTGACTTATACCCCATTTCAAGGCCCCCCACCTTGCCGTATGCCACGATGGCGAACCCGCAATGGTCGATCCCGTCTCCTTTCAGCCCGGGAGGCAGGCCGTATTTTGTAGTGACAATGTTCCAGGAAATGCGCAGCACCCGGGCAAGAACGGTTTCCGCAATATAGGTGAGGTGGTCACTGACCTTCATCAACGGAAAATCCCCGCTCACATCCGCCGCTGCCACCCGCAGGGTATTGACCTGGCGGAAGATATTCAACTCTTCCAGCAGGTATTCCAGGTCATGGGGATCAATTTTGGCCATTCTGGCAGCCATTTCCTTTTCCAGGGCATTTTTTTTGGGTGGTGCATACAGGGTGGCCGGGTGCATGAGTTCATCCAGCAGCACCGGATGGTTGGACAAAAAGGAGATGATCCAGGGACTTCTGGTGGCAAGGGTGACCAGGGTATTCAGGGCAGCTGTACTTTCTATGAGCAGCGACAGGTAGGTTGTCCTGCGTTCAATGGTGATGATCAAATCCACCAGCCGCACCAGAACCGCTCCGCTGTCTTTTGTTCTGCCCACTTTTTTAATGAGTACCGGCACCAGGCGTGCCAGCTTTTTCCTGCCGGCAGGGGTGAGGCGCAAGGTATTGGGATGGGAGGCCAGGGACCTGAGCACCGACAATACCCGCCCCGGATCTTCATATCCTGCCACTTCAATGGCTTCCGGTGAAAACTGGGGGTCATTGATATTCATCCATATTTCCTTCAAATCCCTGGCAGCCGGGTCTTTTCTGTCCTCTGTATCTGTGACAAGGAGCTGGGAAAAATGGGAATGCACTTTTGCCAGGACCTGGTCCAGATCTTCTTTGAACTTTCTGAATGCATCATATCCCATGGAAAGGGCCAGAATCTGCTGCTGGTCGGGATGATCCGGAATGTCATGGGTCTGGAGATCCTGGTATTCCTGGAGCCGGTTTTCCACGGTGCGCAAAAAGATGTAACATTGTTTGAGGTCGTCTCTTGTCGCGCTGTCAATGCAGTCATTCACCACCAGCAAATCCAGGACCTGTAAAATCCCGGGGGCCTGCAGGGAGGGCTCCACCCCGCCTCTGATAAGCTGGAACAGCTGGCCGAAAAATTCAATCTCCCGGATACCGCCTGCTCCCAGCTTGATATTGTTTTTCAACCGGGCATTTTTCACCTGCAGGGTAATGCGCTGCTTCATGTCCCGAAAAGAATCAAATGATCCGTAATCAAAATACCGGCGAAAGATGAATCCGTTGAGATTATGGAGCAGCAGACGCCCGGCGGCAAGATCTCCTGCCACGGGGGCGGCCTTGATCATGGCGTACCGTTCCCATTCCCTTCCCTGGGCCTGGTAATATTCCTCAAACGCATCTGTGCTCATGACCAGCGGGCCGCTGTCCCCAAAGGGCCGCAGCCGGGTATCCACCCGGTAAAAATGGCTGCCGCCGGGGCCGGCAAAAAAGGACAGAAACTGCTTACACAGCCGGGTGAAAAAATCCTGGTTCGATGTCTTGACCCGCCCATCCAGCCAGGTGTCTCCTTCTTTGGGATACACAAAGACAAGATCGATGTCCGAAGAAAAATTCAGCTCATCAGCCCCCAGTTTTCCCATACCCAGAACCAACATATGCTGGGCATGGCCGTGCTTGTCCATGGGGGTGCCGTGGGTGGCACACAGTTTTTCATAAAGGAGATCAAGGGCGCGGGTAATACAGGCCCTGGCCAGGTGTGACAGATCAGACAGGGTTTCGGACAGGCTCGCTTTACCGGTCAAATCCCTCCAGGCGATGCGGATGATCTCCCGGCGCTTGAAATCCATCAGCAGTTTTTGTGCCTTGTCTGCATCGGCTTTAGCAGTGACCTGTGCGGCCCGGTCCGGGTACCATTCCTGCTTGCGGACGGCGGACAGATCATGGAGTATGTCCGGATCCCTTGCCAGGCAGTCCGCCACAAAGTCGCTGTACAGAAATACCCGGACCAGGTCCGCCGGGTCCACACCACCGGCATCCAGCCCCTGTCCGATTGCTTCACGGCGGTCATAAAACCGGTCCAACCGGGTCATCAAAAGGGTTTTGAGAGAAGGGGACAGACCGGGAAATACGGTATCGATCATCCGGGCATCGGGTTTGTCATCCATGGCACCGCCAGACAGTTACGGGTTGACACTTTTCATACATGGCGTTTCAGCCTTCATACATAATATCAACAGCATTTTTTATCAAGTCCCGAAGCAGCACAGAACCAGGTTTGTGACTTTGGGGGAATAATCATTTTCTTTTCATCCTGATCAGGATATGATACTCGGACCATTACATCTCCATGCAAAAACCTGATGAAACCGAACCACATAGTGCAGGGACAGGCCGGCACCCGGACCATTGCGGTGCCCATGACCCTGCCCCATGGGTTTATCTGTAACTTTCAAATGACTGGAACTGAAAATAATGAAAAACAAAACCAAAGGCCAGATGGAGGCTGACATCAGCGAATCCGTGATAAAGTTTGAAAAAGAATTTATGGGTCGCGGTCCATTGGAAACCAAAACCTACATTATTGATGACATGGTGCTGGTAAGACTCAAGAATGTGCTCACCCAGGCGGAATTAAAGCTGGCTGACATGCATGAACATAAAGATGGCAGAGAGCTGGTAAAACGGATGCGGATTGCACTGCTGGAACAAGGCAGGCCGCTGCTTGTGGAAGCGGTGGAAAAAATCCTGAGGATCAAGGTAAGGAGCCTGCACACCGACATCAGCACCGTCACCGGTGAAAGGGTGATCCTTTTCACCCTGGTCTCCTCACCCGCAATTGCACGCGACAGAGTGTAAGAACGATTGGCCGTGCAGGAGGGAGTCAGCCTTCAGGGGGGATGGTGAAATTGTGGTTGACAACCTTGAAAATATATGGTTTAAGGCAATGATAATCTGCCGGAAAATGGTGTGCTGCACAATTTGTCCGGGGGGTGACTTGTAATGACAACGTCTTAGCGTTGGAGCGGGTCCTCTGTTGTTTTTCAGAGGGCGCAGGAAAAATATAAGGCCGTTGTCTGTTCTGCTGGAACAGACAACGGCCTTTTTTTGTGGTCGGCTGACAAAAAAAATTACAGGGAAACGCTTCATTGACTGACCGAAATTCAACATAATGAAAAAAATGGAGGAAAAATAATGATTTATCGAAATCATGCTGGTGACAAACCCATTGTGCATGCAACAGCAACGATTCATCCATCGGCCGTGGTGATCGGCAATGTGCAGATCGGTGAGAAAGTGTTTGTGGGACCCAATGCAGTCATCCGTGCAGACGAACCCTGCCCGGAAGGAAAAGTGGAATCTATTGTCATTGGATCCGAGGTCAAT
>JAABTU010000513.1 GCA_011389715.1 Desulfotignum sp. | reverse complement strand
GGGGCCACAGGCACGGCTTTGATGCATTTTCACGACCAGTACACCCGGTTTGAAGAACTTGCGCCGGAAAACTACCGGGAATTTCAATGAAAAAACAGGTCTACGGCAATCTGGCCGGTCTGCGCAATGTCCAGATCAAACGCATTGAAAACCTGTATTCTGCAAAATCTGCCCCGGAATATATCATCAGCCCTGATACTGCAGCCGAGCTGGTCAAGATAAGCCATGAAATCCGCCGCCAGGTGGGGTTGATGGTGGACAGAAACGGCAAAATAATCTGCGTTATTGCAGGAGATCCGCATCGTATCGTCATTCCGGTGACACCGGACCATATGGCAATCCCGGGCCGCCTCAAAGGCCTGCGGTGTGTCCACACCCATCTGCAGGATGAGCCCCTTACCCAGGACGATCTCACCGACCTTGCCCTGCTCCGCCTGGACTTTATCACTGCCATCTGTGTAACAAAAGAGGGCCGGCCAGGTCCGGTCTACTCAGGCCATGTGCTTCCGGATGAAACACAGGCCCCTTATCAGGTACTGCCTGCTGCCACCATCTTTGATCTGGACATCGACTGCTTGTCCCGGATCATGGCCCTGGAAACCGAACTGTCCCGGAAAAATGCCCTGCACAAACCGGAAACCGGCCGGGAGAATGCCTTTTTGATCAATGCCGTCACCCAGGACCCCCGGGACGCCGCAGCTTCCATGGATGAACTCAAAGAACTGTGCAAAACCAGCAGAATCAGTGTTATCGGCACCGCAGTGCAGCGCAGAAAACAGATCGATTCCAAATTTGTGGTGGGCAAGGGGAAATTGTCCTCCCTGGTGATCAAGGCCATCCAGAACCATGCCACCATGCTGGTTTTTGACCGGGAACTGTCTCCTTCCCAGATCCGGTCCATTACCGATTTTGTGGAAATGAAGGTCATCGACCGAACCCAGCTGATCCTGGACATTTTTGCCAGGCAGGCCAAATCCAGGGAGGGAAAATTTCAGGTGGAGCTGGCCCAGATGGAATACCTGCTGCCACGGCTTATCACCAAAAATACTGCCATGTCCAGGCTCACCGGCGGCATCGGCGGCAGGGGTCCTGGCGAAACCAAACTGGAAATCAACCGACGGCGGGTGCGGGACCGGATCACCCGTCTGAAAAAAGAGATCATTCAGATCCGCAAACAGCGCAGCCAGCAGAAAGCAAAAAGGCGGCAGAAAAACCTGCCGGTCATCTCCATTGTGGGGTATACCAATGCAGGCAAATCCACCCTTTTAAACACCCTGACCCAGAGCGATATCATTGCGGCAGACCGGTTGTTCGCCACCCTGGACCCCTCTTCCAGAAGGCTGCGGTTCCCTAAAGACATCGAGGTCATTATTACCGACACGGTGGGGTTTATCCAGAATCTTCCAAAGGAACTGCTGGAAGCGTTTCATGCCACACTGGAGGAGCTGGCTGAAGCAGACATGATTCTGCATGTCATTGACATCAGCAATCCCCGGTATATGCAGCAGAAACAGTCTGTGGAAAAAATCCTGAAACAGCTGGATCTGAACACAATCCCTGTGCTGTATGTATTCAACAAACAGGATATGGTGGATCTTGCCGATTTTGACAACCAATGGCTGCTGCACCAGGGCATCTGCGTGAGTGCCATTAACCGGCAGACCTTAGGCCCGCTGGTGGAAAAAATGGCATCCATGGTCACGCTGTCCAGGACTGATTACCTTAGGTGTTGACCAATGTTTTTTTTTGCTTTACATATACACACATTTTTGACCTGTGGGGTTAGCTGTTAGCTGTTAGCTGTTAGCGTTTAGCTGTTAGCTGTTAGCTGTTAGCTGTTAGACAATTGCGCAGTTTGCAAGTTTTTATAAATACAAGGTACATACAGGATAACTGGATCAGATGACTATCAGCGACCGTGAGAAACAGGATGCAATGGATATTCCTGAATGTTTTGGCGAATTCAGTAAACATAACAAGCTGTGCTTCACCTATTGCGCAATGTCAATCCAATGCTGTCTCATGCGCAGCAGGCATCCCAAAACCGACATATTTGAAAGAATGCTCATTCACAACCATTATGCCGTAAAACCCCACTGAAAGTGTTTTCAAGAAAAAATTTTACCAGGATTCAAAATCTGGCGGGGATCAAACACAGCCTTGATTTTCTTCATGATATCCTGCTCGACAGGACCGATTTCCAGGGACAGATAGGCCATTTTGGTTAGCCCCACCCCGTGTTCACCGGTAATGGTGCCGCCCAGTGCAATGGTTGCTTCAAACAGCTGGTCCACCGCTTTTTTGGCCTGTGCCGCCTGGGAAGCATTTTGTTTGTCATACATGATATTGCAGTGGATATTGCCGTCTCCGGCATGGCCGAAACTGACAATGGTCAGGCCTGATTCCTTTTGAATCTGCTCAATGCACGCCACCATGTCCGGGATCCTGGATATGGGCACCACAATATCTTCGTTGATCTTCTGGTTGGCGATTTTATAGAGAATGGGGGACAACGCTTTTCTGGCTTCCCACAGGGCTGCTGCTTCCCCTGGTTCTTTGGCCGTGCGGATATCAAGTGCCCCTGCTTTTTTGCAGAACCCGATGATCAGGTCTGTCTGGACCTTCACGGCTCCTGCATCCCCGTCCACTTCCAGGATCAGCAGGGCCCGGGCCTGTTCCGGCAGCACAAAGCGCAGGTGGTCCTTTACCAGATCCAGGGATGCCGCATCCAGATATTCCACACACCTGGGAATTACCGCCAGCCGCATGATACCGGATACTGCCCGGGCTGCCGTGTACATATCATCAAAACACACGGCCAGGGTTGCCACAGATTCCGGTTTGGGCAGCAGTTTGAGAACAATGCAGGTCACCAGTGCCAGGGTGCCTTCCGATCCCACAATAAGGCGGGTCAGGTCATATCCCGCCACCCCCTTTGCCGTGGAAACCCCGGTGCGGATGATATCCCCGCAGGGCAGCACCGCCCGAAGCCCGAGTACATAGTCTCTGGTCACCCCGTACTTCACCGCCCTGGGGCCGCCGGCACACTCTCCCACATTGCCGCCGATGGTGCAGACAGCTGCGCTGGCCGGATCCGGGGGATAAAAAAGGCCGCGCGCCTCCACGGCCGTGTGCAGATGGGATACGATCACACCCGGCTCCACGGTTGCCGTAAAATTTTCTTCATCAATGTCAAGAATCCGGTTCATCCGGGAGGTTGCCACCACCAGCCCTCCCTGGACTGGCACCGCCCCGCCGGTCATGCCTGACCCGCTCCCCCTGGGAATAACAGGCAAAAGGTTTTCCCAGGCCAGCTTCATGATCTGCGCCACCTGGGCTTCTGCATCCGGAAATATTACCGCATCCGGCAGACAGGATTGCCCTGTGGCATCATAGGAATAGCACAGAAGGTCCTCTTTGTTCCGGGTAACAAAATTTTTGCCCACCAGTTTTTCCAGGTGCCTGAATACAGATGCAGAGATAGCCATCTAAAACTTACCTGATTCAATTTTTTTGGACAGATACCGGACCTGTTCAAACAAAACCCCTTTGTTCCTGAGTTCCTTTTCAACCGCATTCACCGAATAAATGGCTGTGGCATGGTAGCGCTTGAAGCTGGACCCGATTTTCTTGATGGACTGGTCCGTATATTTTCTGGACAAAAAGATCGCCACCTGACGGGGTTTGACAATATTTTTTTTCCGGGATTTGGAGACAAGGTCCTGTTCGGTTATGGCATATTCCTTACACACCAGTTTCTTGATTACATCTATGGTGATGCGTTTCTGGTGTTTGCGGATATTGGCCAGAACACTTTTTGCCAGTTCAATGTCAATATGGCAGCCCAGAAGCTGGCCTTTGGCGGCCACCCCGAACAGCCCGCTTTCCAGCTGCCTGACATCATCACACAACTCCTGGGCAATGTATTCTGTTACCTGGGAAGGAATAGGGCAGTTCAGGCTTTTTGATTTGCGCCTGAGGATTTTCACCCGTGTCTTAAAATCCGGCGCCTGGATTTCCGTAACCAGGCCCATGGTCAGGCGGGACCGCAGCTGGTCATCAATTTTGGGAATATCATCAGGAAGGTCACACCCTGAAAAAATAATTTTGCGGTCAACATCCAGCAGATAATCCAGGGTGATGGCCAGCTCCTTCTGGATGGCTTTTTTTCCGGACAGAAAATGGATATCTTCCAGAATCAGCATCTCACAGTTTTTGCGGTATTTTTCCTTGAAAATATCAATGGTATTGTTTTTCAGAGCAAAGATCATTTCATTGGTGAAATCCTCGGCTGTCACATAATACACCCGCACACCGCGTTTGCTGGTGATGACATGGTGTCCCACAGCCTGGGAAAGATGGCTTTTGCCCAGACCTGTCTTGCCCAGAAGGTACAGAATGCCGGCACCATTCATTTTTCCCTGGGCCAGTGACAAAGAAGCGGTATAGGCGAAACTGGAATTATCCCCCACCACAAAATCATCAAACGTATACCCTTTTTTCAGCATTCTGCCGCTGTTACAGCAGCCAAACCCGGGCAGAGAGGCCTGGACAGTTTTTTTGATTCCGGGTTTGAAAGCTGCTGCAGCAAACGCACCATCCCCATTCTTTTTGGGAGAATCCAGTGATTTAAACGCAATGCGCACCGGCTGTCCCAGTTTTTTGAATTCTTCTTCAAGCAGGCCCTGGTAATTTTCCTTCAGGCGCCGGACAAAAAATTCATTGGGAGTGGACAGGCTGATACAGCCATCTTTATGTTCCAGAAGGTCAACCGGATCGATCCACATCCTGTAGCTGTGATCAGGGATTGATTTTTTGATTTGAGATTTAACCTGTGCCCATAATCCATTCATGGTTTTCAACAAGTAGACCTTTCCCATCAAACAAAAATTGGAGTTATTGCCAATTGTACCGAGTTAAACGATAATCTTCGAATAATTACAGATCAAAAAAAAACATGTGTTTTTCTATGCGAATATGGAATCCGGGTCAAACCGGATCATCCGTGTTAGGAAAAGATGAGCTTTTTGTTTGGCATAAAAATGCAACGCTTTGAAATTTTTATATTTTTTTTGTGAAACAGGCCTTTTATTAAAAATTACAGCAACTTCTCCAAGGCCTTATAATTTTAGGAAATTTCATTGATTCATTGGTTTTCTGCATGTACCCAAAAATTCTTTTTCTCCTATTTTCTCTTATTTTCTCAATTTTTTGTCAAATTTCATAAAAATAAAAATTTACTTGTCAATTCTATTATACCAATGGTTTCACAATGCAGCATAACCAGCAATGTTTACATTACACATCTGCAATAGTATATTGTGAATCATGACATCTTTTTTAAAAAACACAGTGCCGCATGCAGATCCCCGGCCGGTGATCGGGATTACCATGGGAGATCCTCTGGGCATAGGGCCTGAAATCCTGGTCAAGGCGCTGCAGCATCCAGGTATGTATGATATGTGCAAACCCCTGGTCATCGGTGACCGTCACGTCATGGCACGTGCCATTTCACAATTTTCCACCGCCATGGGCCTGCACCAGGTGGCTGCACCAAAAACCGGCAGATATGAACCAGGCTGTCTCAATCTTCTGGCAGTTTCCGATCTTTCCCCGGACACGGCAGCACAAGGGTCCATGACCCCGGAGATGGGCAGGGCCATGGAAAACTATATCAAAACCGGTGCGGCCCTTGCCCTGAACCAGGAGATTGCCGCCCTTGTGACCTGCCCCATCACCAAAACCGGACTTGTGCTTGCAGGGTCTCCTTTTCACGGCCACACAGAACTGATAGCCAGCCGCACCAACACCCGAAAATTTGCCATGATGCTGGCCGGCGACCGCCTCAAGGTGGTGCTGGTGACCATCCATATTCCCCTTGCAAAGGTGTGCACATCCCTCACCCAAGACAAAATTGTGGACACCATCCTGCTGACCGCTGATGCTTTGCAGACACGCTTTGATATCTTGCATCCCAGACTGGCGGTGGCAGGTCTGAATCCCCATGCAGGAGAAGACGGCCTTTTTGGTATGCAAGAAAAAAAGATCATTGCACCGGCAGTTTATACGGCACAAAAAAAACAGATTGACGTCCAGGGCCCGCTGCCGCCGGACACGGTTTTTTTCCACGCTATCAACAATAAATATGATGCCGTGGTGTGCATGTACCATGACCAGGGACTGATTCCCTTTAAACTGATCCACTTTGCGGACGGGGTCAACATCACTTTGGGACTGCCCATCATCCGGACATCTGTAGACCACGGCACTGCCTATGATATTGCCTGGCAGGGAAAAGCAGACCCGTCAAGCCTGGTACAGGCGGTAAAAACAGCTGTTTTTCAGGCCCAAAACAGGACAGACCATGGCCGTTGATTTCATCATGATCCAGGGGGCCAGGGAGCATAACCTGAAAAATATCGATGTGCAGATTCCCAAAAACAGCCTCACAGTGATCACGGGTCTGTCCGGGTCGGGCAAATCCACCCTTGCCTTTGACACCCTGTATGCCGAAGGCCAGCGGCGGTATGTGGAATCCTTGTCCACTTACGCCCGGCAGTTTTTGGGGCAGATGGACAAACCGGATGTGGATGCCATTGAGGGGCTGTCTCCTGCCATTGCCATTGAACAGAAAACCGCAGGCCACAACCCCAGATCCACGGTGGGCACTGTCACGGAGATCTATGATTACCTGCGGCTTTTGTTTGCCCGGGTAGGGACCCCTTTTTGCCATTTGTGCGGTGAGCCCATCAGGGCCATGTCTGTTGACCAGATCTGTGACACGATCATGGCAATGCCCCAAAAAACACGGATCATCCTTCTTGCCCCGCTTATAAAAGACAAAAAAGGGCAGCATGCCGCAGTCTTTTCCCGGGTCAGAAAACAGGGATTTGCCAGGGTCCGGGTGGATGGCCGGATCTATCCTGTTCAGGACCTTCCGGTTCTGGACAAAAACAAAAAACATGATATTGCCGCAGTGGTGGACCGCCTCATTGTCAAGCCTGATATGGAAAAACGGCTCACTGATTCTCTGGAACTTGCCCTGTCTGTGTCAGAAGGTCCCATCATTATAATGGACCTTTCCTGCAACCAGGATATTTTGTTCAGTGAAACCGCTGCCTGCCCCAACTGCCATATCAGTTATCCCGCATTCACCCCTGCCAGCTTTTCCTTTAATTCCCCCCAGGGGGCCTGCCCCCATTGTGACGGACTGGGAACCGTCACCGAGTTTGACCCGGACCTGATCGTGCCGGACCCCAACATTTCCCTGCGCCAGGGGGCTGTGGTGCCCTGGCAGAACAAGGATTCTGTCCCGTTCATGGAGTTTCTGGATGCCCTTACCACCCATTATCAGGAAGATATCTATACCCCTTTCAAAAAGTTGTCATCAGCATTCCGCAAAACCCTGTTGTTTGGCTCCAGGCAAAAAATCCCCTTTTACATGGAACGGGCCGGCAAAAAAATCTTCTACCAGAAAGCCTTTGAAGGGATCATTCCCAATCTGAAACGCAGGTTTCATGAAACCGGTTCCCCTGTGGCAAAAGAGGATATCAAACAATACATGAATTTTATTGCCTGCCCCCGATGCAACGGCACCCGTCTTACCCCTGCCTCTGCCAGTGTCCGGATCGGAAAACACGCCATCTGGGACCTGTGCAGCCTGTCTGTTCCCAAAACCCTGGCAGCCATTTGCGCACTGGAACTCACAGGAAAGGACAAAATCATTGCCGCAGGTATTCTCAGGGAGCTCACACAGCGCCTGGGATTTCTGGAAAACGTGGGACTGGGATACCTGACCCTTTCCCGGTCTGCCGCCACCCTGTCCGGTGGTGAAAGCCAGAGAATCCGCCTGGCCACCCAGATCGGCTCCAGGCTCACAGGGGTGCTCTATGTACTGGATGAACCCAGCATCGGCCTGCACCAGCGAGACAATGCCAGGCTCATCAAAACCCTCATGGATCTGCGCAACCTGGGCAATACCGTTGTGGTGGTGGAGCATGATGCACACACCATTATGTCTTCCGACCATGTCATTGACATCGGACCCGGGGCCGGGGTAAAGGGAGGTGAGGTGATATTTTCCGGCACCCCTGAAGATCTGGCTGCCTGCAAAGATTCGCTTACCGGACAATACCTGTCCGGCACAAAAAAAATCCCGATCCCTGCCATCCGGAGAAAAGGCAGCGGCAAACATGTGACCATTGTGGATGCATGCGCCAACAACCTCAAACAGATCACGGTCGCATTTCCCCTGGGCTGTTTTATCTGTGTCACCGGCGTATCCGGATCAGGCAAATCCACCCTGGTTCTGTCCACTTTGTACCAGGCTCTGGCCAACCGGATCAACCATTCGAAAAAAACAGTGGGGTGTCACAAAGATATCTTGGGCATGGAACACCTGGACAAGGTCATCCACATTGACCAGTCTGCGATCGGTAAAACCCCGCGGTCCAACCCGGGCACCTATACCGGTGTGCTCACCCCTGTCAGGGAATTGTTTGCACAGACAAAGGACGCCCGGGCCAGGGGATATAAACCCGGCCGGTTCAGCTTCAATATCCGGGGCGGCAGGTGTGAAGCCTGCGCAGGGGACGGCATCGTTAAAATCGAAATGCATTTTCTGCCTGATGTGTATGTGGCATGTGATGTGTGCAAAGGAAAAAGATACAACAGAGAAACTTTGGATGTCAGCTACAAAGGCAATAATATCGCCCAGGTGCTGGACATGACCATCAACCAGGCAATGACCTTCTTTGACAAAATACCTGCCATCCAGGCCAAGCTTGCCACGCTGGTTGAGGTGGGGCTGGGCTATATCAAACTGGGGCAGTCCGCCACCACCCTTTCCGGAGGAGAGGCCCAAAGGATCAAACTGGCCAGGGAGCTGTCCAAAAAAAACACCGGAAAAACCATTTATATTCTGGATGAGCCCACCACTGGACTGCATGCAGATGACATAAACCGGCTCTTATCGGTTCTGGACAGACTGGCGGCTACCGGCAGCACCATTGTGGTAATCGAGCATAACCTGGATGTGATCAAGTATGCCGATCATATCATCGACCTGGGTGTGGAAGGGGGTGACCGGGGCGGACAGGTCGTTGCCCAGGGAAGCCCTGAAGCGGTGGCACAAAACAGACAATCCTACACCGGGTATTACCTGAAAAACATCCTTGCCGTCTGATTGTCAGGGCAATTTCATTCTTCAATAACACCCATGCCCTGACGGGCACAACAAAATATGAAAGCTATTAGCTGTTAGCTGTTAGCTGTTAGCCTTTAGCTGTTAGCTGAGTACTGATGGCTGACGACTTTAATATAAATTATGAAATAAATTCAGTCAGTTATAATAAATACCGAATGTTTTTACATTGATTTGTTTTTTTTAAACCACGAAGCGCACGAAGGACACGAAGAAGCCCTTTCTTCGTGTCCTTC
>JAABTU010000512.1 GCA_011389715.1 Desulfotignum sp. | reverse complement strand
CAATTTTTGGTCAAATCGGTCATCCGGCATCTTTTTTATGGAATAGCGTTTGTCCAGAATGTTTTCCCACAACTGATCGGGTGTATCAGCATCCGGCAGGGTGCAGCCGATACCCACCACGGCAATTTCATCGTTGATCCTGTTTTTTCTGCCTGAAAATATCTCCAGCTGGTTTACATGGTGAAACAACCGGGATTTGGCTGTAAAATAGGTGTCATGGATCTCTTTTATGGTGATGCTGTCTGTAAAAAACGCCAGGCTGTCTCCCACCAGAAAATTGCCTTTTTCCCGGTGGTCTTCATCTTTGAACCAGGTATAATGTTCTTTTCCCGGCCGTTTGAAATCCGGCAGAAATCCCTTGGCACCGATGAGCAGGGACCCGATATTTTTCTTTTCAAAGGACCGCTTGCGCTCATCCAGGCTGACATTTTCCCGAATCATGGTGTCTTCGAGTTCCTTCATCATTTTGGCAAACCGTGTGGGGGCGGTGCGGGAAGCCAGTCCCAAGCTCTTGCCGATGACCACGGTTTCATTTTTTTCAACGATGATGTCCTGGTATTGCTTTGTAACACTTTTTGTCTCCACAATCTCTTTGGAAAACAGATAGGCTGTTCCCACCTGGAGCCCGATGCAGGCCCCTTTTTCCGCCAGAAAAGCGGTCATGCCGGATATAAACCAGGAAGCAAAACAGGTGGAGATCCCGCCGGCAAACACCAGAGACAGTTTGGACAGATCCTGATTTCTTGCCACCAGCCTTTCAATGGCTGCCTCCCAGAGCACCAGAGATGACAAAAACCCCACATGGCCGCCTGCTTCTCCCCCTTCAAAAATAAACCGGACACACCCGCTTTTTATGGCATTTTCCATCATGGAAACAGACGGGGTGTGCAGATAGGTTTTGGTGCCGGCCGCCTCAAGATCCCGCACCTGGGAGGGGATACCCCCGGCAAACAGGGCATAGGGAATGTTGTATTTCTTGACCATGTCCAGATGCTTGTGCACCATGGGGTTGAAGGCTTCTATGCCCACTAGACCGGCCCCGCAGTTGGGTACTTTTTCTTTTCCCCGTGACAGCATGTCATCAGCCAGAGAAGCCGGCAGAGATCCCACGGCAAAAAAGGGCAATGCCCCTGCTTCCAGGACCTTTGCGGCAAAATCCGGGCTGTCTGAGATATTGGCCATGGGCCCCTGGATCAGGGGCAGGCGCGTGTTCTGATTTCTGGCAAAGGGAGAATTTTCCGTCACCGGATCAAATTGGTCCACATAATCCAGATTCTTGCCCATAACCGTGAAAAAATGCTGGATCATATCAGATAATTTATTGGATTCTTTTACAAAATTTCTAGCAAACAGCCCATCCTGACCCATATAAAAAAGCGATTGCACAAACGGCGCATCCGGGCTGTCAACGGCAGTTATCTCTTGGGCTATCCGCGCATACAGTTTTTCTTCGCCATCGTCTTGTTCACCAAAAACCACGGCCTGCTGCTTCAGCTCTTTGACAATTTTGGTACCCAGCTTGGCAAACACCCGGAACACCTGTTTGTCCTGGATGCTTATTTCCGTGGAATCCCCTTCTTCCACCATGGCCAGCAGATTCTTGAACGCCGGAGATACCGGTGCTTCATCTGCCAGCAGCACCTGGGTATCCATGACAAAACCAGCTGCACCTGCCGCCAGCATGCCGGCAGCGGTGTACCGGCCCACCCCGCCATGGATGAACACCGGCCGGTCCTGATTTTTCAGATACCATTGCATGAGAATAAAAGAGGAGTATTTTGAGACCTGGCCGGCGGCTTCATTGCCTTTGAGTATCAGGGCGTGGGGGTCGGCGGCGGCAATGGTGTCCACAAGGCCGATATCCCTGATTTCCAGGAGCAGTTTTGTCTCCCCCAGGTGCATCTTTCTGGGCACAGCACCTGTTTTTGACACCGGCACAACCACAAGATCCAGGTTGGAAAAAGCTTTTTTCTCCAGATCTTCCAGCAAAAGGGGATCAGGTGTTGAAAGGCGCAGACCGAAACTGATATTTTCTTTGGCCAGCAGCGTTGTTTTTTCGAAAATATCATCCATGGTCAAAAATTCGGTGTCAAACACAGGCAGGGCACCGGCTGCATAAATAGCGGTAAAATATGGAATATCAAATACCTTGACCGGGGTATAAATCATCAAAGGCAGTCTTGCGTGCAATACTCTTGTTATCATGGTGTATCTCCCTTTTGGCATCCTGATTTTTCGCGGGATACTGTTTTTTTGCATACGTGAACCTGAAATACTATATCAAGAATCATGATCAAAAATCATGCCACAAGACATGAAAACAACAACATTCTGAATTTTAAGGGATTTTTAATCGTGTCCCTGATAAATCCCCAAGGGATGCTGTTTTTCTATTGCATTTTATGAACATTGCCTGTACAAAAATCCCCATTATTATCCATGGAGCTGGTTATGAAAAAAGCGGTATTGACACAAAAAGAGCGCCAGTTTTTAAAAACCGTTTATAATGCTGCCTTTGCCAACCCTTTCAGTGATTTGCGGGAGCGCCTGGACCAGAAAATAGCAGGCTTGTTCCCGTCAGCGGCCCGCAGGGAAAGCAAGGATATGTGCGTTTTGGAAGTGGACGGGCAGCTGCAGAAACTGGACCGTCAGGACAGGGGAAACATCAACCAGTATGGAGGAGAAGACCGGGAAGTATTGCGGGTGGTATATCTATTTGATATTTTTCACAAATTCCGGGACCATTTTGACCAGTTGATTCAGGACCAGATAGCTGCCCAGAACGATCCTGTGCCGGTGATATTCGTGGATGAAGCCAGAGAGATGATGGTGGAAAAAGGTTTTTCTTTGGCCGCCTTTTACCATTATTTTGCCCTGTCTTTTCAGCTGCGCCGGGCTTTTTACTTTATTTCCAAAACTTTGGTGGGCAGCAGCCTGTGCATGAAGAAGCTCAAAAAGCATCTCTGGTACAATGTGTTTACCTATAACATTGAACTGTATGACCAGCACCTGTGGAACAAAATGGAGGATTTTTCCACCCTTTTGCTGGGGGAAACCGGTACAGGAAAAGGAACAGCGGCCAAGGCCATCGGCATGAGCGGGTTTATTCCCTTTGACGAAAAGCGCGGGTGTTTTTCTGAAAGTTTCACCCGGACCTTTTCCTCTCTGAACCTGTCCCAGTATCCGGAGACTCTTCTGGAATCAGAACTGTTTGGCCACACCAAAGGGGCGTTCACAGGGGCGGTGGAAGATTACCAGGGCGTGCTGGACCGGTGCAGTCCCCACGGGGCCATCCTGCTGGATGAAATCGGGGAAATCCCCGGCCATGTGCAGGTCAAACTGCTGCGGGTCCTCCAGGAAAGGACCTTCACCTCGGTGGGGGCCCATGCATCATCCCGTTTCAACGGCCGGGTCATTGCCGCCACCAACCGCCCAAAGCAGGAAATTATCGATGGGAACATCTTCAGAGAAGACTTCTATTACCGCCTGTGCTCGGATATTATCGAAGTGCCGCCCCTGCGGACCAGAATTCAGCAGCATCCTTCGGAACTGGATGACCTGCTGGATTTCACCATTCTGCGCATGACCGGTATCCACGCAACAAAAATTGTTTCCAAAGTCAAAAGGATTATTGACCGCCGCCTGGGAAACCATTACACTTGGCCGGGAAATGTCAGGGAACTGGAGCAGTGCGTCAGAAGTGTGCTGCTCCGGCGGGACTACCTGGGCAAACATGAGCAGGAAAACCCGTCTCTTACCCATTATCTGTGCCAGGGTATCCAGTCGCAAAATCTGCCGGTTGCAGATCTTTTGTCCGGATACTGTAGCCTTTTGTACGACAATCTCGGCACCTACGAAAAAGTGGCCCAAAAAACCGGACTGGACAGAAGAACGGTTAAAAAGCATATCATGAACCACAAAAAGGCCTGAGGAGATCCATGCTTTCTTTTCTTCCCCCTCCCCTAAAAGGGGCATTGTCATTTATGATATATCTCATAAACACCATTGTCCTCACTGTACCGCTGATCCTGTTATCCCTGTTTAAATTTGTCCTTCCCTTTCACCCTGTGAAGGTGATCCTGGACAGGATGCTCATGGCCATTGCAGGCTTGTGGATACACATCAATTCTCTGACCTCGGATATCTTCTGCCGTATTGACTGGGATATCCGGGGACTTGCGCAGCTCAGTCCCAAAGAATGGTATCTGGTACTTTCCAACCACCAGTCCTGGGTGGATATCCTGGTGCTTCAGAAAATGCTGCACAAAAAAATTCCCATGCTCAAATTTTTTTTGAAAAAGGAATTGATCTGGGTACCGTTTCTGGGGCTTGCCTGGTGGGCCCTGGATTTTCCATTCATGAAGCGGTATTCCAAAGACTTTCTGGCAAAATATCCCCACCTCAGGGGCAGGGATCTTGAAAGTACAAAAAAAGCCTGTGAAAAATTCAGGCACATTCCGGTTTCCATCATGATTTTTGTAGAAGGGACACGGTATACCCCACAAAAAGCACAAACGTCAACCTTTGCCCACCTGCTTACCCCCAAAGCCGGGGGCATTGCCTTTGTTTTAGGGTCCATGGCTGAACATGTGAACAAAATCATCGATGTCACCATTGTCTACCCGGACAGAATCCCCAGTTTCTGGACATTTATATCCGGCAAAACCCAAAAAATTATTGTGGATTTTCAGGTGTTTGAGGCAAAATGGCAGCTGCAGGGAGATTATTTTAACGACCCGGATTTCAGGGACCGGTTCTGCCGGTGGCTGAACCGGCTCTGGCAAGAAAAAGACAATAGAATAAAACAGCTGCTGTCCTGAACCATTGCTGTTTTAGAGGTTTGTCACCTGCAGTTCATAAATCTGATGGGATTCATCACTGCCGGCTTTCAGGACCTCCGTGATTTTTGCACGGCGAACCATGTCCTTGACCACCATTTCGCTTTGCTTTCCCTTGATCATGGTACCGGGCTGGATGCTGCCATCCACCCTGACAACAGGATTTCCCGGATTTTCCACTGACCATCTGCTCAGGTTCTTTTTCTCCTCAAGCAGATCCGTCAGCCCGGTATTGAGGATTTCCAGCTGATGCGCAATCCCTTCTATGGATGCTTCAATGGCTTCAGATTTTTCAAAGCTCTGGTCCAGCTGTTTTTCTGCCTTTTGTGCATTGGTTTCAAACTGGGCAATCTGCTGCCGGAGATCCGCAATGGCCTCTTTTTGGTCCGGCTGTGACTCCAGGTTTTTGATTTCCTGATGCAGCCTGTCCTTGTCCAGCTGGGACCGGTCCTGGGTATGGGCCAGCTTTGTGATATGTTTCTGGAGTTCTGCGTTCTGTTCATGTAACCGTGCCTGTTTTTCTTCCTGTGCCGCAATCTTGTCCTTGATTTCCTTGATCTTTGCCTGGATGTTTGCGGTTTCCTTTTCAAAAAATGCGTCATGCCCCACACGCACCATACAGGGGCTGGCAGTCTGTGTTCCGACATTTCTGGCCGTCATTCCCATCTTGGCGTTTATCTCTGAGGAAATGAGCTTGCCGCTTTCAATGATGCAGGAACCGGAACATGCAATGGTGGAATCAACGATCTCTTTGGCGATATGAACATTTCCCATGCAGATGATCTCAGATTTATGAACAAATTTGCCAGTAACATCCCCCCTGGCATAAATTGTGGCCTCGTTGATCCCGCCCTTGACATGAATATTGCCCTCTGCGGTCACAACGCCCCCATCCAGTTCCACGCATGTGACATCATTGCCTTTGACCCTGAAACCCGCCTTGATACAACCGTTCACATTCACATTGCCGTCAAATTCGATATGGCCGGTTTCATAGTCCACATCCCCTTCTGTGGCATATTCCGCATGGACAAATATCACCCCTGACAAGGCAAATTTGGGAAATCCGGTGACATCAGCCAGAACCTTGAGACCGTCTTCGGACAATTTGGCCCCTTTGCCGAAGCGCAAAGGAATATCATTACCAGGTAAGGCATCTATCTCATTGCCGAAAATGTTGTGCCCCTGCCGGGATTCCACCATGGGAGTTTTTTCAGCCAGAACGGTCCCAGCCTGGACATGGGGAACATTACCCCGCTGCTTGAAATCAATATTCCCGTCAGCATCCAGACCGCCGGCACCAAGGTAATCAATATTAAAGAAAAATTCCACTTTGGCATCTTTCCCCTGTATGGGACGGATGCCTTTGGCCACCCGGAAAGCCTTGGTTTTGAATCCGCTGGACTGGATAAACCCATTCATCATTTCATCAGATACGATGCCTGCCACAATACCTTTTTCAGCCAGGGCATCCCTGATTTCTGAAGCAATGATATCTGGATTGAATTCACTGGTTTTTGTCAAAAACGCCCCCATATAATCCCCTGACAGCTGCAGCCGGATACCGTTGGCGATAATTTCAGGTTCCAGCATCTCAGGGGAGGCATTTTTTGGGGCAGCAGATTTTTCCGGGTCCTGCTCCGGTCCGGCCTGATCCGGTGCAGTGTCTTCCGCCCCTGCCGGATCTGATGAGATCGTGTCTGAACCTGCTTTGGGTTGCGCAGGTTTGAGTCTGCGCCTTTGTGTTTTCAGAATAGCGTCCCGCTGGCCTTCGGTCATCATGCACGATTCTACAAGCATGTCACCTATAAGGCGCGGCTTGATGCCGTTTTTCATATCAGCTTTCTGCTCTTCTAAAACCAGCTGCAAAACACTTTTATTGATAATCCCTTTTTGCACGGCTATGGCACCAAAATGAAATTCTTTTTTCCGTATGTCAAGTGCCCTGGCGGCCATGGACAGGCGCTGGATATTCTGTGCTGAAACCAGTTCTCCGGAAAGCAGGTATTCCTTCAGGCAGGCTGCCGTATCCGTGGATTCTTTACACTGTGCCAGTGCTTTTTCAAGCTCAGCCTGGGTGATCAACTGGTTTTTTACAGCCAGAATCCCGATAATGGGGATATCGGCATTTTGATCAGATGGGTTTGCCATACCATTTCTCCTTAGTTTCAGGTCATCGCTGCCAGCACGCCGGTCAAAAGAAAAGAGGATTCAATCAAAAATTCAACCTGGTTCCCGGACATCTGCTTTTTTTTTTCAAAGGAATAGATCAGCAAAAGCATAAAAACAGGTACCAGTGCGAGCAGGGCTGCACTGGAAAACGGTATGCCCGTCAGCCAGCCAGCCCCCAGCAGAACAATAGCAGCAATGAGAATATACCGGATCAAAACAAAACTTTTTTTCTCCCCCAAAAGAATGGGAAGGGTTTCCCTGCCGGCTATGCGGTCTCCCTGGATGGCCAGGATATCAAAAAAGGCTGTGCGGGCAAACACCAGACCAGCGGCAAAGAAAAATGCCGCTGCCATCCATGCCATGGGACTGTTGTTATCCACAGAGGGCAGGATACTGGTGACAATTCCCCAGGCCATAGTAATGAGGATGGTTTTGGAGCCTGGAATATCCTTGATCCGCCTGATGCGTTTTTTACAGATCCCCGCAGGAATAATCTTCAAGTTATAAGCCAGCCCCAGCAGACTCATGACCAGAAGGATGAAAAACGATGTCACCCCGGTGGTAAAGGAAAGAAACAGCCCTCCTGTGCCTGAACCCAGGGCCAGTGCTGCCATGGATATGCGGTGCTTTTTGTAAAATGCGGCCCGGTCCGGTCGGTTGTAGGTATCTGATTTGATGGCAAAAATATTGTTGAGTATCTGCATGGACAATACATAGAGCATGGCAATGGCTGCGTGAACCAGGGTGTGGGGCATTTTTTGCAGCACAGAGCAGGCATAGGTGAGGCTTCCGGCCCCCAGTGCCAGCAGCAGGTTGGTCTTCAATAAGAAATCCTGGACCCTGGCCAGACCGCCTGCCAGGGGGCGCTGGTGCTGGAGATGCCGGGCAACCCGGGCGCAGGTGTCTGTGATAATCCAGTTGGGGGTGGATGCACCGGCTGTAATGGCAATGGAACGGGTGTCTGCCAGGGCATGAAAATCGATTTCAGACACATCTTCAATATGGGTGGTCCGGGCATGGGTCTGTGCTGCGACCTGGGCCAGGCGTTTTGTATTACCGCTCTGTCTGCCCCCCACCACAATCACGGCATCATGGGTTGCCGCCAGCTGCCGCACCTCGTGCTGCCGCCTTTCCGTTGACCCGCAGATGGTATCAAACAACTTGTAATGGGGCCTGTATTCTTTACACCAGGCCTTTATTTCATCATAAAATGCGGTATTCTGGGTAGTCTGGGCCACCACCACAGCGCTCTCAAACTCCGGCAAAGACTGCAGCTGGGCCATGGTGGTCACTGTATGGCCATTGCCTCCGGCATATCCCAGAAGCCCGACAACCTCGGGATGGTTTTTATCCCCGATGATAATGGTGGCATAGCCGTTCTTTGCATACCTGTTGATAATTACCTGGACCCGGACCACCCTGGGGCAGGTGGCATTGATCACCGTAAACCCGGCCTGTTTGAGCGCATTTTCATCTTCCGGCGGGACCCCGTGGGCCCGTATCAGCACAATACCCTCCCCTTTTTCAGGAATGGCATCCATGCGGAAAATCCCTCTGGTTTCCAGCATCTCCAGCACCTGGGGATTGTGAATCAAAGGTCCATAGGTAAAAATGGGTGCCCCGGACCGGTTGGCTGCATCCAGTACCATGTCCACGGCCCGTCTGACCCCCATGCAAAAGCCTGCGGTTTTTGCTATGGTGATTCTCATAACCCGGTAATTCTCATGAAAGGTTGCTCAACAGCTCCACCAGGCGTGTAAATTCGGTTTGGGAAGTAAAATTGATCTCAATACGGCCTTTTTCACCATTTTTGCGTATTTTCACCGGAGACTGGATCTGGTGGGAAATCCGGCAGGATGTGTTTTCCAAAAACGCCAGCTCATGGTCTGCCAGTTTCCGGGCCGGTTTTACGGAAGTCTGCCGGGCCTGGTTCACCAGCTGTTCAGTTTTTCTGACAGACAGTTTGCGGCTGACCACCTGGTCAAACAAAGCCAGCTGATTTTCTTTTGATCCACCGCCTAAGAGGGCCCGGGCATGGCCCATGGAAATTTCATCAGCCAGCAGGCTGTGTTTTATTCTGTCGGGCAGGCCCCGGAGCCGAAGCAGATTGGCAATGGTGGAGCGATTTTTACCAATTTTCCGGGCCACTTTTTCCTGGGTGTATCCAAATTCATCAATAAGCCGGAAATAGGCATCCGCTTCTTCCAGCACATTCAGGTTGGCCCGCTGGATATTTTCAATAATAGAGACTTCCAGCACCTGTTCATCGGTCAGAACCTTTACCACCACCGGCACATGGGTCTGATTGGCTTCCCTGGCTGCCCGCAGGCGCCGCTCCCCGGCAACCAGCTCAAAACCGCCATCCACATGCCGCACCAGCAAAGGCTGCAGCACCCCCTGCTGGGCAATGGAATCCCGCAGCCGGACCAGCTCTTCTTCTTTGAAAACCGTACGGGGCTGATAACGGTTGGGCGCAATATCTGCCACCGGGCACATGAAAAAATCAGCCC
>JAABTU010000511.1 GCA_011389715.1 Desulfotignum sp. | reverse complement strand
TCAGGATGTCATGGTGGGCCCACCTGGATTCGAACCAGGGACCGACCGGTTATGAGCCGGTGGCTCTGCCAAACTGAGCTATAGGCCCTTTACCGTTGGCACCCAAACAAACTTTAATTATATATAGCAAACACCTAACCAAGTCAAGTTCTAATTTTCTATAAATGTCTTGAGCTTCTTGCTTCTGGTGGGGTGCCGCAATTTCCGCAAAGCCTTGGCCTCAATCTGCCGGATGCGTTCTCTGGTAACGGTAAAATCCTTGCCAACCTCTTCCAGGGTATGGTCGGATTTTTCTCCGATGCCAAACCGCATGCGCAACACCTTTTCTTCCCTCGGGGTCAGGGTGGCCAGAATTTTGCGCGTCTGTTCAGCCAGGCTGAAATCAATGGCTGCTTCCGATGGTATGGAAAATTTCTTGTCTTCGATAAAATCCCCTAAGTGGCTGTCTTCTTCTTCTCCGATGGGCGTTTCCAGAGAGATGGGTTCCTTGGCAATTTTCAGGACCCTGCGCACCTTGTCAATGGGTATTTCCATTTTTTCCGCAATCTCCTCAGGAGACGGTTCCTTGCCCATCTCCTGAACCAGGTACCTTGAGGTGCGGATAAGCTTGTTGATGGTTTCTATCATATGCACCGGAATACGGATGGTTCTTGCCTGATCGGCAATGGCCCGGGTGATGGCCTGGCGGATCCACCAGGTGGCATAGGTGGAAAATTTGTATCCCCGCCGGTATTCAAACTTGTCCACCGCCTTCATCAAACCGATATTGCCCTCCTGGATAAGATCCAGAAACTGCAGCCCGCGGTTGGTATATTTTTTGGCAATGCTCACAACCAGCCGCAGGTTGGCCCGGACCAGTTCACGCTTGGCAGAATCTGCATCCTTGCGGCCCTTGTCAATCCCCCGGGTGATGGCCCGCAGATCTTCGGCATCTCCTTTTATCAGCTCCCTGCGCAGGGCCACCTGGTCCATGATGGCCTGGATGTCTTTATACAGGGTCGCTGCCCTTTGTGTATCAAGATTTGTCCGGGCCGTGGCCCATGCAACAAATTTGTCCTGATCTGATGCCTGTTTGAGCATGGTGTCTTTCATGACATTAAAGGTTCTGGCACACCTTTCCAGCAGGTTGTCCACCGTGTCAAACCAGACAATGGTACTGCGGATGCTCTTTTCAATGGTATCAATAACATTGGATTCAAACCGCCAGCGCTTCAGTTCTTCAAAGATCTGTTCCGTGCCCTGTGAAATTTCCGCCACCAGGTTCTGGTATTTTTTGGTTGTTTTTCTCAGGCCGTGGAGTTGATCCCGTTTGTCCTGGTTGCTTTCATGGAGGTTTTTAATGACGGTTAGAGATTCCAGAAATTTTTCCTGTTTTGATGCCTCATCCACCACCCCGTCGCCTTCATCCACATCCCGCAGCACATGCTTGGGCCGCATGGATTTTTTTTCCATTTTATCGCCGTACAGGAAAATGGTGGTCAAAGAAATCGGACAATCCAGCATGGCACGCAACACATCCCGCTCCCCCACCTCAATTTTTTTGGCAATTTCAATTTCACCCTCCCGGCTTAAAAGGGTGACCATTCCCATCTCCTTGAGATACATTTTTACCGGATCAGTCACCGCCCCGAACTCCATATCAGGCCGTTCTCTGGCTGATGCAAAAAAATCTTTTTTATCGGCTGTATCAGGTTTTTTGGGTTTGGATTCAGGCCTGACTTTCTCTTTTTTTCTTGCAGGCTTGCCGGGTAATCTGCCATCTGTTTTCGTGCCTGCATTTTTGGATTTTCCTTTTTCAATATCCACAAGTGTGATGCCCAGTTCCTTGAACTGCACCACAATATCTTCAATCTGATCAGAAGATGTCACATCATCAGATATGGCATCATTTATTTCGGCAAAAGAGATAACACCATGTTTTTTGCCCTTTTCAATGAGCTTTTTCAATTGTGTTTTGCTGATCACCTGGTTCTCTTCTGACTTTTTTGTCATATTTGCCATGAAATGTCTCCCAAAGGCTAAACGTTATTGCCCATCATGTAATTGCCGAATCTCTTGCTGCTTCATTTTCAACAGTTCCATCACATCAGCATCACAGCCCTTTTCTGCATGAATTATCTTTGTTGTCAGGATATTTTCTTTTCTTTTTTTAATCCGTATAATCCGGTTGATGATAGATATTGCCGTTTTACGCATGTCCGTGTCTTTATCCGGTCCCTGTGCCATGGCAAGGGAGGCAATCAGCTGCCTGTCTTTGTCATGTTCCATTTTTGCCATGACATGATTGACAAAAGAGGCTTCAAGCGGATCAGCACCGGCAATGATTTTTGCGATGCTGCACAGCTGCTGTGAATAAAAACAATCCAGCACCCCGGAATCAACCACCTCTGGAATGATATCAGGACACAGGATCATCAGGGACAACAGCTGCTTTTCCCTGGGATCGGATGATAAAAACCGGCTCTCTTCAGAACTGTCTTCAGAACTGCCGGAGATGGATTGCCTGCCCTGATGTCCATGCACCACCTGTTCTTTGATTTTTTCAAGCACGGCCCGCTCATCGATATTCAAAGTTTCAGCAAGCTCTTTGACGTGAAGGGAGCGCAAAGCACTGTCCTGGATATCTGCCAGATGGGGCTTCATCTCATCTAAAATCCGTATTCGTCCCTCCACAGACAAGCCATGGGTATCCATGGCCACTTTGAGCAAAAACTGCATCACAGATTCCGCCCTGCCCGCCAGTTCAAGAAAAGCATCAGGCCCGTGATTCACCACAAAGGCATCCGGGTCGTCTCCTTTGGGCAGAACCAGTATACGGGTGTCCACCCCTTCTTTGATAAACAGCTTGATACTGCGCCTGGCAGCGTTGATACCGGCGGCATCTGAATCAAATACCAGCACCATGGTAGGGGCATACCCCTTGAGTATCCTGACATGCTCGGATGTCAATGCGGTCCCCAGGCTTGCCACGGTATTTTTAATGCCGTTCTGAAAAAGGGACAAAAAATCAAAATATCCTTCCACAATATGGACGGTTCCGGCTTTTCTGCAATACTGCTTTGCCGCGTGAAGCCCGTATAAAATTCTGCTTTTGCTGTATACAGGGGTTTCAGGTGAGTTCAGGTATTTGGGCATCTGGTCATCCATGACCCGGCCGCCAAATCCTGCCACCTGCATGTTGATATCAAAAATGGGAAACATGACCCGGTTCCTGAACCGGTCATAAAATCCGTTGTTCTGCTTTCTGGGCAGCACCAGACCGGACTGCAGGGCTGTTTTGCGCCCGATTCTCTGTTTTTTGAAAAAATCAACAACCCCCTGCCACTGATCCGGGGCATACCCTAAGTAAAACTGATCCATGGTTGCCCTTGTGATTCCCCTTTTTGCAAGGTATTGCCTGGCACTGTCTGCCTTGCTGTCTTGTCTGAGCAGACCGGCATAATATGCCATTATATTTTTGTTGAGATTGAACAATGATTCTTTTAAAGCAATTTCTGCGCGTTTTGCCGGATCCATCTGCCGGGTTTCAATAACTATATTGTGTTTGCGGGCAAGCATTTTAACCGCTTCCACAAAAGAGAGCCCATGGTATTTCATCACAAAGGAGATGGCGTTCCCGCCGGCACTGCAGCCAAAGCAATAAAAGATCTGTTTTGCCGGATTCACTGAAAACGAAGGGGTTTTCTCGGAATGAAACGGACAGAGGCCAAAAAAATTCTGGCCTGATTTTTTCAAGATAACAGATTCTGATACGATATCAACAATGTCTGATGCGTTTAGGATTTCTGAAATTTTATTTTCAGGAATTAACATCGATTCAGGTAATGACTCCAAAATGTCAAACGGTTATGCAATAGTACCTAAATCTAAGTACATTAAACAACTTGTCAATCACCCGGACAGGTGATTATGCTGCTGCTGAAATCCGTATGGCTTCCCGTAAATCAAGGCTGCCTTCATAGAGTGCTTTTCCGGTGATAACCCCGGTCACCCCGGATGCTGCAATCTCACACAGATTTTTTATGTCTGCAATGGTGGACACCCCTCCGGAGGCGATAATCGGTATGGAAACCGCACGGGCCAGAGCTTCGGTCTCCTGGATATTGGGACCTGTCTGCATTCCGTCCCGGTGAATATCGGTAAAATTGATGGCAGCCACCCCTGAAGATTCATATTGTTTTGCCAGGTCAACTGCACGGATTTTTGAAGTGCGGCTCCAGCCCTCAACAGCCACCATCCCGTTTCTGGCATCGATACCCACCACAATCCTGCCTTCAAACAGTTTACAAGCCTGCTGCACAAATTCCGGTCTGTACACGGCCTCACTGCCGATGATAACCCGTGACACCCCGGCTGCAATATACTTTTCAATGGCCTGAAGATCCCGTATTCCCCCACCAACCTGTATGGGTACTGAAATCTGTTCCAGGATCTGCACAATGGTGTCAAAATTCACAGCTGATCCGGCAAACGCCCCGTCCAGATCCACCACATGGATCATCCGGGCACCCTGTTTTTCCCATTTTACCGCCATTGTGGCCGGATCATCAGAATACTGTGTGGCATCTTCCATACGTCCCTGAAGAAGCCGGACACACTTGCCCTGTTTAATATCAACTGCTGGTATGATAATCATAATCTTTTGTCTTTTTTGGGCCGGGTGTCATGGAATTTGCGCAAATATATGGTGATCACAGGCTGCCCTTGCTGGAAAGTGTGCCCGGGATCTTGTCATCAATCCGGGTTGCCTGGTGCAGAGAGCGGCCCATGGCCTTGAATGCGGATTCCAGCATATGGTGCTCATTGGTGCCGTAATGGGCATTGATGTGCAGGTTGAACCTGCCTTCGGTACAGAATGCCTGAAAAAATTCTTTGGCAAGAAACGCATCAAAAGCTGTACCTGATCTGAGATTGTCCGGAAAATTATACACAAGATAGGGCCTGTTGGACAGATCAATGGTAACACAGGAAAAGGCTTCATCCATGGGCACACAATCGTTGCCAAACCGCTGTATTCCTTTTTTATCCCCCAGGGCGTTGAAAAGTACCTGTCCCAGAACAAGCCCGGTATCCTCCACTGTATGGTGCAGGTCGACCGCCAGATCCCCTTTGGCCAGGATCTTGAGGTCAAAAAAACCATGGACGCAGAAAGCGGTGAGCATGTGATCAAAAAAGGCGATGCCGGTTGTGATGTCTGCCTTGCCTGTCCCGTCCAGATCCAGTTGGATCTCGATCTGGGTTTCTTTTGTTTTTCTAGAAAGCCGTGCATCCCGCGCCATGAGACACCCCTTGAAAATACATAAAGCCTGGTTAAATCAGCAACCGGCAAACCTCACACAACAAAACATTGCCACAACGAATCCTCTTATAATAGGGAAACATACCTGTATTGTCAATTAATTTATTGGCGGTAAAAACCAGTCCCGGGCTTGAAAATTAGGAAAATTCCCTTTATAATGCAGATACCTGTTTTAACACAAGGCATGCGCTGGGAAAAAGCATGCACTGGAAAAAAACCCATGGCCATCAACCAGATTTCACACAATATCACCCCTGGAAAGGTTTCTTCTGTTTTCGGGGCATCAGAAAATGGATCCCCCGCCCCACTGGTGCCCCGGACAGGGCAGCCGGAAACTGCCCGCCGAAGCCAGGACCCGGGCAACACCCCGGACCGCCGGCAACCGGCACCACAAACAGATACCACGCCTGCATCTTCCGCCAGCGGATTTACCACGGCGGAACGTCTGCTGCTGGCTGAACTCAAAAAAGCGGACACCCAGGTCAGGCAGCATGAAATGGCCCATGTGACTGCAGGAGCAGGTGTGGTCACATCCGGTGCCAGTTTTTCCTACAAGCGGGGACCGGACGGCAGAAACTATGCGGTTGCAGGAGAAGTCAGTATTGATACGGCCCCTGTGCCCGGAGATCCCCAGGCAACCATCCGGAAGATGCGGCAGGTGAAAACAGCTGCCCTTGCACCTGCCAGCCCGTCTTCCCAGGATCTGAAAGTGGCATCCCGGGCCACGGCCATGGCTGCAAAAGCCGCATCCGAGCTGATGGTGCTTCAGGCCAGAGAAAGGGCTGCGGCCAATGATTCCCGGGCATTCGGCAGCAGCCAAAACGTGTCAGACAGCTACACAAGGGTCAACACCCTGCCTGAATCAGACACCCATACCTTTGACCTTGCCGTCTAAAGACCAGGCCCTGACGGTCATAACAAATCAGGAAATAATCCAAAGCGTTTTATAGTTCTTTCATCTAAACCGGTTCCGTCAGATTCTGCCTATTTGATCAGTTTCACAATCTGCCTGAAAGCATCCCCTTTGGCCCTTTGCATCAGCTCGAAAAAAACCATTTCCACAGAGGTTATCTGGGCCCCTGACTGAACAATTCTTTGGAGTCCGACCGCTTTGTTTTCCCTGGTCCTGGATGATACGCAATCTGAGACCACCTGCACTTCATACCCTTTATTGAGCAGTTCATACGCTGTCTGGAAGACACAGATATGGGTTTCAATGCCGGTAATCAATATCTGGTTTCTGGACAGGGCATCAAATTTTTCCATGAATACCGGTTCCCGGCAGCAGGAGAAGCTGTCTTTTTCAATGGGAGCGCTGCCGGCCATCAACGGCTGGATCTCTTCCACTGTGGGACCGAGTTTTCCCGGAATCTGTTCCATCCAGAGGATGGGCACCTGTAGAATCTGCATCCCCTGAATCAGAATTTCAAGGGACTGAAACAGCTTTTCCTTTTCATACATCAGCCGGGCCAGCTGACCCTGGACATCCACTAAAAGCATGACGGTGTTGTCAGTGGAAAACATGGAGAACCTCCTTTATCAAATTGTTGCACGAAAATATGCAGATACGGAACAAACTATCTAACAGGTTGCCGGCAAAAACAAGTTTTTTCATTGGACGGCACATGACAATTTTTGGCATACACCCTGCGATATTTTGTACTTTTCCATGCATCCCCCCTGGATTTTTTCCAGTATCTTCTGTATTATCAATTTATTAAAAAATATTTGAAAATGCTGCATGATTTTTGCATATTCCGGATATAAAAACACGGATATAAAAAACAATCCCCCAGGGAGGCAGGAAAAATGATCTCATCCATTCAAAACAATGCATCTGCGATGCAGGCATTTTCCAATCACGTACAGGCCAGCGCCAACAATGTTGCCAATGCGCTATCCGATGAATTCAAATCCAGCACGGTGTATAATGTCGAGGCAAAACCCCGGGGTGTGACAACGGTCATTGCAAAAGATCCCACACCCGGTCCCCTGGTGGAAGACCCTGTTAAAAATGACGGATCACTCAAGGAGTTGTCCAATACAGACATTGCCCGGGAGATGTTCCAGCAGATGACGGCTCAGCATGGATTTGATGCCAATGCCAAAACCATCCAGACACAGGATGACACCATTGGCGCAATCATTGACATGATCGGGTAAACCATGCAGCCAAAGCGCCTGTACTGTATATTACTGGGCCTTGCGCTTACCTGTGCTGCATGTGCAGACCACAAATCAGCCCTACCGGAAAGATCGGCCCTTTATTCCCCCCCGACCTGCACAGAGGCACCGGACGTTGATCTTTCTTTTCTGACAACCCCCCGCAGAACCATTGTGGAAAAAGCCTTAGAAAGTATCGGCACACCATATCACTGGGGCGGCACCACCCCGGAGCAGGGGTTTGACTGCAGCGGCCTGGTTTATTACACCCACCAGACAGCAGGTATCCGGGTGCCCAGAACAGCCGGGGCCCAGTTTGCCCGGGGAAGAAAAATCCCCAGACACCAGCTGGTGCCAGGAGATCTTGTGTTTTTTTCCTCCCCCAAAAAAAAGACATCCACCCATGTGGGCATTTATACGGGCAACAGCTGGTTTGTCCATGCCCCGGGCCGGGGCCGTCAGGTGATCTGCTCCCATCTGAACAATCCCTATTTTACCGAGCATTTCACCGGTGCCAGATCCTGGCATTGATGCCAGGAAACCTGATTGATGTCATGAAACTTGGCAGGGACAGATCCTTTTTCTTCTACCAGGAAACCGGCACCCGGACCTGGTGGCCGGCCTTGTTTGTGAACAACAAAAACCGGTTGTCTTTGCCGAACAGATATAAATCCCTTGTCACCCGCACATCCTGGGTGCAGTACTGAACAATCTTGTCCACCTCACCCTGCTGCCACCATTGCAGGGCCATCAGGCCGTCTGCGCTTTTTTTTGTCCCCAGGGTGTTTTGGGCCAGATGGTCCAGAGACAGCCGGTACCCCAGAACCTCATGGATCTTCACCAGGATGTCCAGGGTGGGCAGGCCGTGAAAATCAAAATCACACAACCCGGCCAGCACTTTGTAGTCAAACCGGATCAGGTTGAACCCCACCACCAGGTCCAGCTGTGCCAGGTGGAGGCACAACCCTTCCATCCGGTCCTGGGAATAATCATGGAACTGCCCTGATTGTACGTCATATAGCACAGCACAACTGACCCCCATTTTTTCCGCCCGGTGCCATCCCCCCACTTCTGCGGCAGACCGCCGGGTTTCAATATCCAGCACCCCGTACCGCAAAAAAGTATTATCCCGGGGGCCGGCCAAAAACGGTTTTTCAACGTCTTTAACCTGATCGGAAAAATTGTTACTGGTCTTTTCACTGCCGCCGACAAAAAAACCTGTTTTTTGTTCCGGCGGGTCCGCACCATGATCCGCACCATGATCCGCATCATGTATAAAATCATGTATAACCGGCGCATGCACCGCCGGGGAACCGGACACCGGGGAAATGATCTGCTGCAAAATCTGCACAGAGGCCTGCTTGTCAATGGGCCGGTTCCCTGATCCGCATTTGGGGGAATGCACACAGGCCGGACACCCGGTATCGCAGGGGCAGTCTGCGATAGCCTCCAGGGTCTGCCTGATAAACAGATCCGCTTTTTCAAAGGCCTGCCTGCACAGGTTCAGCCCCCCGGGTACGGCATCATACACAAACACGGCCGCGGTCTGCACCTGGTCGTGAAAGGGGATGGAGATCCCCCCCAGATCGTTTCTGTCGGTCATTACCAGCAGGGGCATAATGCCGATGGCGGCATGCTCCATGGCATGGATCCCGCCCATGAAATGCAGCTGGTCCACTGTAATACTGTCTTTGACATGGTCCGGGATCTGGATCCACAGCCCCTGGGTGTCAAAGGTCAGCGGCGGCAGGTCCAGGGGAACCATGCCGATGGAGCGGCCCGTTCCAACCAGTCTGCGGTCATACCCGGTGACCTGCTCGGTGATGCGCAGCCGGCCGTAGCCCACCCGGGTGCCCCGGATACGCCGGGATTCCAGTAGTTTTATGATCCGGGTGGATTTGGCGGATCTGGCCCGGGTATAATAGTTCACCTGCCTGGGAATGGCTTCCACGCTGCCCTTGACATGATCGAACCGGGTTACCACATAAGATTTTCCCTGGTGAAGGTACACCGCCCCGTCATGTGTCTCAAAATAGGCCCGGTGCAGATCAATCTC
>JAABTU010000510.1 GCA_011389715.1 Desulfotignum sp. | reverse complement strand
TGGCAGCACCGTGCTGCTGGCCGATCTCATACGCCCAGTAGTACCAGGTGCCTGAATTTGTACCCCCATTGACCATGTTATAGACCCATTTGGGACTTAGTCTTGACCCGTCACCACCGTTTTTGGCATCCAGGTCATGGGTCATGGCATACATATGGGTCATGGCATAATACACCCCGTTGAAGACCCCGCAGGAGTTCAAAGATCCCTGGGAACGGATCGGGGGGAAAAATTTCAGGCTGCTGTTGTCCACATGGGCAGGTAGATCTTCTAGGGGCACAGATGATGTGGTATCAGCCGTGCCTGTTGTACCGGTCATCACTTCAAGGTCTTCTCCCGGATTGGAGACCGAATGCCGGTCCTTTCCAACAGGCTGTCTGCCCTGTTTTTCCCGCCACTGGTTGATACGTTCCAGGGCAATTTTGTTCAGTTTGACCTTTTTCACCTTTTTCATGTGTTTGTTTTGCCACGCAAGTTCCTCCTGGGTCAGTTCCGGCAGCCCTGTCATGTATGGTCCTTGTTCCCGTGCCATGCCATTGTTGCCCAACAGACCGACAAGCAGTATCACCATGCCGATCATCACCATTTTCTTTCCCAGCCAGTTCATTTCCATAATTTTCTCCTGATATGTTGCTGATTTTTGTGTGCAGACAATAGTGATAGCAGGATATGTGCCAGAGGAAAACAAACAGCCGGGAATGCCTCCTGGCGAAGCTTTGCAAAAAACACAGATCCTGATCAGAGAAAACAGGACCGGGCTGGTGTTGAAATTACACCGGTATGATGACATGTCACAGGGTGCATTGGCCCGGGCAGTGCCGGAAAATAGCGGCACCCATTTACAATGGGCTGATCGATACTTATTTTGTTGTAAAATAAGGAGGACCAGCAATGAAAGCTGTTTATCATATGATCTGTTTTTTAATTTTGCCCATATCTATTTTTTTGCTTTTATATACATTTACCGGATACAAGGCGTTTGCCATGGAGGATAAGGTGACACAAGAAAAAGCAACATTTGCCGGCGGGTGTTTCTGGTGCATGGAACATCCCTTTGAAAAAATCGACGGGGTTTTATCGGTGGTATCGGGTTATGCCGGCGGCCATCTGGAAAATCCCACATATGAGGCGGTTTCTTCCGGGAGAAGCGGCCACCTCGAGGTGGTGCAGATCACCTATGACCCGGATACGGTTTCCTATGAAACCCTGGTGAAAATTTTCTGGCAGCAGATTGACCCAACCGACAAAGGCGGATCATTTGTGGACCGCGGCGAACAATACGGTTCTGCCATATTTTATCACAATGACCGGCAGAAAAAAGCAGCCCTTGCTGCCAAAGCTGCCCTGGAGGCATCCGGACTGTTCAATGATCCGGTTGTCACACAGATTCACCCCATGGAAACATTTTATCCGGCGGAAGACTACCACCAGGACTATTACAAGAAAAATCCTTTGCGCTACAAATATTACCGGGCCGGTTCCGGCAGGGACCGTTTTTTAGAAAAAAACTGGAACGATGCAGCAAAGGCCAGGCTTGCGGATCAATTGGAAAAAACCACCGGCGCTTTTGTCAAACCCCCGGCTGCGCAGCTTAAAAAAACATTGACCAAAATCCAGTACCATGTCACCCAGGAAGACGGCACTGAACAGGCATTTTCCAATGCTTACTGGGACAATAAGGAACCGGGCATCTATGTAGATATCGTATCCGGAGAACCGCTTTTCAGTTCCACGGACAAATTTGATTCGGGTACGGGGTGGCCCAGTTTTACCCAGCCCATAAGCGGGATTTCTCTGACCGAAAAAACTGACAAAAAATTGATTTTCACCACCAGAACCGAGGTGCGCAGCCCGCTGGCCGACTCTCACTTGGGCCATGTTTTCAGTGACGGACCACCCCCCACAGGATTGCGGTACTGCATGAATTCAGCCGCCCTGCGGTTTGTCCCGGTTGCAGCGCTTGAAAAACAGGGGTATACCCAATTTCTGGATCTGTTTAACACTGCGCCTTAACATTTTTACATTGACATATTTCACTGAAATATATAATATGAAGAGTTTTTATACGCTTGTGAAAAGTATTGATTTAACAAGGAGAGTTTACACATGTACGCAGTGATCAAAACCGGCGGCAAACAATACAAGGTTCATGAAGACCAGACACTGAAGGTTGAAAAACTGGACGGCACCGAAGGTTCACAAATTGAATTCAATGATGTTCTCATGTTTTCAGACGGGGAAAATATTACCCTGGGAAATCCCCTGGTGGAAAACGCGGTGGTAAAAGCCCATGTTGTGGAACAGGGCCGGGACAGAAAACAGCTGATTTTCAAGTATAAACGCCGCAAGGGATACAGAAAAATGCAGGGACACAGACAACCCTATACTGAAATAAAAATCGAATCCATTTCAGCGTAAAGGAGATATACAGATGTCACATAAAAAAGCAGCCGGCAGTTCAAAGAACGGCCGGGACTCAAACGCCCAGCGCCGGGGGGTCAAAAGATTCGGCGGAGAAACAGTGGTGGCCGGCAATATCATTGTCAGACAGGTGGGCACCAGAATCCATCCGGGAAACAATGTGGGCATGGGCAGAGATTACACCCTTTTTGCAAAGATTGACGGTGTGGTGACCTTTGAAAGACAGGGCCGGGACCGTAAAAAAGTCAGTGTTTATGCCGCGTGAAATTTGTAGATGAAGCAGTTATTACCATCAGGTCCGGTGATGGGGGTGCGGGATGCACCTCTTTCCGCAGAGAACGCTTTATTGAACGGGGCGGGCCTGATGGCGGGGACGGCGGGGACGGCGGGAATGTCATTCTCCGGGCCGATCCGGGCAAACGCACCCTGTATGACTTTCGCCGCCAGAAAATGCGCCGGGCCGAGAACGGGTCTCCGGGAATGGGCAGGCAGAAACACGGCAAAAACGGCAGCCACTGTTATATAGACCTTCCGCCGGGAACCTTGGTTACCCGCGCAGACACCCAGGAGGTGATTTCCGATCTTACTGATGCCCGCGCAGTAGTCATAATTGCCCGGGGCGGAAAAGGCGGCAGGGGCAATAAACGGTTTGCCACTTCCACCAACCGGGCCCCCCGGTATTCCCAGCCGGGACTTCGCGGTATTGAAATCACACTGAAGCTGGAATTGAAGCTTCTGGCTGATGTGGGTATTGTGGGACTGCCCAATGCAGGCAAATCCACGTTAATTTCCGCCATGTCCGCGGCCCGTCCCAAAATTGCAGATTACCCGTTCACCACCCTCACACCCACCCTGGGTATGGTGGATCCGCCATTTGGGGAACCCTTTGCCGTGGCCGATATTCCCGGACTTATTGAAGGGGCCCATCAGGGAACCGGTCTGGGCATCAAATTTCTCAAGCATATTGAGCGCACCGGAATTTTGATTCACCTGATTGATGCCGGTGCCATTGATCCGGAAACCCCCCTTTCCGCCTTTGCCATGATCAACCGGGAACTGGCCCTTTACAGCAGTTCTCTGGCCCAAAAATCCCAGATTGTGGTTCTCAACAAAATTGATCTTGCCGGCACCGAACACCGGGTGAAATGTTTTCAAAACGCGCTGCCACACCTTGAAATGCATACCATTTCAGCGATCACCGGCAAAGGGATCGACACACTTGTAAAACTTTTGTCAACCAGACTTTCGCACGTGTAACCCATGGATGCCGGGCTTTTTGGCGGAACATTCAACCCGATCCACAATGGCCATATCCGCATAGCCAGCCATGTGAAACAACAATTCAATCTTTCCAGAATCTTTTTTTTCCCTTCTGCAACCCCCCCGCACAAACCCGGCTCCAACCTGGCACCGGCACAGGACAGGTACGCCATGGTGGAACAAAGCCTGGCCGGCATGGACGGATTTTCTGCATCAGATATTGAACTGTCCAGATCAGGTCCCTCCTTTACCATAGACACCATCCATGCCTTTGAGAAACAGTGCGGACCGGACACCCGTTTTTTTCTGTTAATGGGATCAGACGCATTTTTTGACACCCCTTCCTGGAAAAAGCATACCGCTATTTTTGCAGCTGTTCCCATTATTGTGATGCCCCGGGGAGAACCCGGACAAAGCCGGGCCATTGCATCCTTTCTTGACGAAAACATATCAAAAGGATACACATGGAACAGGGAAAAAAAACAATTTATCCATGGCAGGCTGCAGCCCGTATATGTCTGCCATGTACCGAAAATTGATATTTCATCCACCATGATACGCAACCGGGTGAAACAAAATCTTTCCATAAAAAGACTTGTCCCCACCCCGGTGGAAAAGATTATCAGCAAAAGGAATTTATACCTATGACAGTGATTTCAGAAGAATTCAGGCCCTATTTATCCGCTGTATTCAACAGAAAACCCAGATCTGTAATTGCCATTGATGTGGAACCGTATACCTCCTACACCGATATGCTGGTGATTGTGGAAGCCGGCTCCCACCGCCAGGTCACCGCTATTGCCGAACATATCATCACCCGGATGAAGGCCGATAAAATCACTGCCCTGGGAACAGAGGGCATCAAGGAAGGAGAATGGGCGTTGCTGGATTACGGCAGCCTCATCATCCATATATTTGAGACCCGGGCCAAAACATTTTATGACCTGGAAGGCCTGTGGAGTGATGCCCCCCGCATCGACCTGTCTGAATTTGCATCCCCTGCCAGGACCCCCTGATGACCATGTGGATGAAAACCGGTACTGATCATGTGGCTGCCTACACCAGACCGGTGAACAACAACCAGACCAATGAACATATGACAAAGGATATTATCAAAAACTGACTATGGAACAGATGAAAGACTATATCACTGGAAAAGATATCAACATTGCGGGGCCTGAAGTGAGTCGACAGAACTTTGAAAAATTTCTGGTGGAAACAAAGGGGTACAAAAAAAATGAGATCCTGGTGGATGTGCCACTGACTGTCCTGTTCAAGGGAAACGATTATTGCTCATCCATCGACCTTGTGGTGCGTGTGCACCAAAAAGCGGTCATGGCCATCACCTGTGTGGCCGGTTCCATCGGTTCTTATGAAAGAGAAATCCTGGCAGGGGCAAGGCTTTTGCAGGATGACTATCAGATTCCCTTTGCCGTGTCCACGGACGGAAAAAATGCCGTAATCATGGAGACGCTTTCCGGCCGGACCATTGGCAAAAAAATGTCTGATATTTTCTCCCGGGAAAAAATCAAAAAGATGCTGCCGGATCTTACATTTACGCCTTTTGACAAAACAAAAAAGGAACGGGAAATGATCATTTACCGTTCCTTTAATCTGGAAAAAATCAACAGATAAATGCGTATCTATGCTCTGGAAATTTCCTTATTGCAATATCTGCAGAGCGTGGCCCTTTTTTTGATGATTTCCGCACAATAGGGGCATTCCCTTGTAAAATGGCGTTCATGGAGCTGTTCAACCGCTGCTTTTACCCCTTCTTCCAGTACAGGGGTGGGGAATTTATGGTTTACCAGATGTTCAATGGCTTCCACTTCCCCCAGTTCCCCCACCATTTCAGCTGCCTTGAGCCGGGCCCTGCCGGGTATGGCCGGGTCCAGAACAATTTTTAAAATCTCATCCCAGTCTTTGGCGATATAATAATCGGTGAGAATGGAAAACGTTTTTTTGGTCAATTCCTTTTTTGCTTCCTGCTCAATAAGGACGGCATCATCCAGTTTGCCGCCGGTCGCCCCCACAGGGCTGAACACAGGCATGTATTCAAAATTGGTCTGTCCCGGTTCGTTGATACACCGGTAGGAAGCAGGCGCTTCCATGGTTTCCTGCAGATGGTTCCATCCGCCTTTATAGGACGGGCAGTCATCGTTGAAACAGACAAACAGGTACGGGGTGCCCCATCCCAGCCCGTCTGAAAAATTGATGGGCGGCACTTCCCACAGGGTCATCTTTTGTTCACAATGGGGGCATGCCGGCTTATCCATTTGTATGTATCGTTCAAGCAGTTCTTCTTTGGTTTCAAATGCCATTATTCTTATCTCCTTTGTTAGTCTGACGGCTTCAGCCAAAGAAAATAAGCAGCCACCCGTTTTTGTCAATCAGGCAGGTGCAATAACTGCCAGTACATCGTCTTTTGACACTGAATCACCTGTATCAAAATAGATGGCTGTGACAACCCCACCCACAGGGGCAGGCAGGGCGTTTTCCATTTTCATGGCCTCGATGACCACAATGGTTTCGCCTTCATCCACAGTGTCCCCCACCTTTTTTTCATGTTTTATCACCATGCCGGGCATGGGCGCCTTTATGGGAGTGCCTTCTGTATCAGCAGCTGCCGGGGCAGGAGCAGGTTTGACGTCAGGATTGGGTGCCGGCTGTGCCGGTGCAGCAGGGGAGGCACCTTTTTGTTCCCGGGCACCAGGTCCAGGCTGTGGCGGAGCTTTGGGGGTGCTGACAGCCGGGCCTGCATGGGTGATCACAGGGGTCCCGCCCTGTTCTTCCACCCCCACTTGAAAGGATTCTCCTTCCACAAAAACCGTAAAAACCCGGGTGTTCTCCGTTTTTTCAAAGGCAGGCTTTTCCATCAGTTCCCCGGCTTTGGCTTTTTTGATCAACGTATCCTGTTTTTTGACATCTTCCAGGGTGATGGGTTTAAGGCTGTCCGGTACCTGCTCTCTGCCGTATTTCTGCTTGAGAAATTTTTTACCTGTCACAGGAAACAATGCATACAGCAACAGATCTTCATCATCTGCAGCAAGATCTCCGATCTCTTTGCGGGCTTTTTCCAGTTCCGGTTCCAGCACCTGGGCCGGACGGCAGGAAATGGGTTCTTCTCCCCTGGGATAGCCTTTCAACGCTTTTTTCTGGACCTCCGGATCTATGGGCACGGAGGTTTTGCCGTACAGCCCGTAGCACAGATCTTTCACCTGGCCGGATACCATCTTGTACCGCTCTTCTTTTGTATCAAACAGCACATTGTTCACGGTCTGGGTACCCACAATCTGGCTGGTGGGGGTAACCAGCGGCACCTGGCCCAGCTCCTTTCTCACCCGGGGCAGTTCTTTGTAGACCTGGTCGATCTTGTCCAAAGAATCCATCTCCCGCAGCTGGTTCACCAGGTTGGAAAGCATGCCGCCCGGGGTCTGGTGCAGCAGCACATTGATGTCAATGAGAGACACCTTGGTGTCATCCAGAAGATGTTTGTACTTGGGCATGACCTCTTTTTCCAGAATCTCATTGATATCTGCCAGGGCCTTGATATCAAATCCCGTGTCCCTGCTGGTGCCCAGAAGGGTCATGACCAGGGGCTCCAAAGCAGCATGGGAGGTTCGGTAGGCATAGGGGGTCACACAGGTATCGATGATGTCCACCCCGGCTTCCACCGCCTTGAGATGGGTCATGGCAGACATGCCGGAGGTAAAATGGCTGTGCAGGTGAATCAATGGCTTCACATGCTCTTTAAGGGCACTGACCAGTGCAAAGGCATCATAGGGGGCCATCAGCCCTGCCATATCCTTGACACAGATACTGTCCGCACCCATATCCTCCAGCTCTTTTGCCTTTTTGATGTAGTACTCCAGGTTGTAGACTTCTCCCCCCAGACGGGGTTCGGTAAGGGTGTAACAGATACAGCCCTGGAAGTGGGCACCGCATTCTTTGATCACCGGCACCACGGTTTCAAAATTTCTGTAGTCATTAAGGGCATCAAAAGTACGGAATATTTCCAGGCCGTTGTCCACGGTTTTTTTCACAAACAGCTTTGCCACATCATCTGCATAGTTTCGGTATCCCACAAGGTTCTGGCCCCGGAGCAGCATGGAAAACGGGGTTTTTTTAAAATACCGCTTCAATGTCCGCAGCCGCTGCCAGGGATCTTCCCCCAAAAACCTGTGCATGGTATCAAAGGTGGCGCCGCCCCATACTTCCACGGCCCAGAAACCGATCTCATCCATGCGCTCGGCCACGGGAATCATATCTTCTGTTCTGCCCCTTGTGGCAAACAGCGACTGGTGGCCGTCCCGCAGAGAGATATCCTCCACTTTCAAAGGATTATCCGCTGCCGGCCTGGCTGTGTCATAATTCATCTGTGTCATTTTAACCTGGGTGTGTTCTGTCATCGCTATTTCTCCCAATAATTTATTGTCATCAGCTTCTATCTAAACATCCGTAGCTGCATCATGGTATTGGCCTGCATCAGAGACTGGCGCCCGGTTATGCCCCAGATATTGGGAACCGGTCCGGAAACCCCCTGGCCCACAAATGATCCGGCCCCTGCGGCATCACCTTGTTCAGCAAGGGACTGGGACTGGCGCTCTTCACTGGTTTTTATATGGGCATACACCGCAGCCATGGCGGCTGCCCGTTTTTTATTATCCATGCAATCTCCCTTTTTTATACTGGAATGTTTCCGTGTTTTTTGGCCGGCCGCATTTCCCGTTTGGTGGCCATGGCTTCCAGGGCATCAATGAGCCGGGGCCGGGTTTCACAAGGCTGGATAACCGCATCCACATACCCCCTGGCAGCCGCGCAATAGGGATTGGAAAACTGGTCATTGTACTGGGCAATTTTTTCTTTGCGTTTGGCTGCCGGGTCCTCTGCCGCCTTGATCTCTCTTGCATGAATGATATTGGCCGCCCCTTCCGCTCCCATGACCGCAATTTCGGCACTGGGCCAGGCAAAGGCAATATCCGCACCCAGGTGTTTGGAACACATGGCCAGGTAGGATCCGCCGTAATCCTTGCGGGTGATCAACAGCAGCTTGGGTACTGTGGCCTCGGAATAGCACCACAGCAATTTGGCCCCATGGCGGATGATGCCGCCCCATTCCTGGTTGGACCCCGGCAGATAGCCCGGCACATCCGCGATGGTGAGCATGGGAATATTGAAGGCATCGCAGAACCGGATGAAACGCGTGGCTTTGTCCGAGGCATTGATATCCAGGCACCCGGCCAGGTGGTTGGGCTGGTTGGCGATAATGCCGATGGACCGGCCGTTGAGCCGGGCAAAGCAGACCACCAGATTTTTGGCAAAATACTGGTGGGGTTCAAAAAACTGCCCGTCATCCACAATAGAGCGGATCACGTTTTTCATATCATAGGACCGGTTGGGACTGTCCGGAATCACAGAGTCCAGGGCCGGATCCATGCGGTCGGGGGCATCTGTCGGGGGAATAAACGGCGGATCTTCCATGTTGTTGGCGGGAAGATAGGACAACAACGTCTTGATCTGCTGAATGCAGTCTTCATCCGATTCACAGGCAAACTGTGCCACACCGGATTTTTCATTATGGGCCATGGCCCCCCCTAAGTCTTCAGAGGAAACTTCCTCTCCTGTCACAGCTTTTATGACATTGGGGCCGGTGATAAACATGTAGGCACTTTTTTTGACCATGAAAACAAAATCGGTCATGGCAGGAGAATACACCGCCCCGCCGGCAGTGGGTCCCATGATGGCCGATATCTGGGGGACAACCCCTGAACAGGCAGAGTTCCTGAAAAAGATCTCCCCGTATCCGGACAGGGCATCAATACCCTCCTGAATCCTTGCACCGCCTGAATCATTCATGCCGATGAGCGGGGCACCGGATTTTAAAGCCATGTCCATGATCTTGCATATTTTTTTTGCCTGCATTTCCCCTAACGAACCTGCCCTGGC
>JAABTU010000509.1 GCA_011389715.1 Desulfotignum sp. | reverse complement strand
GCAGGCCAGCTGCCAGTCCCGGTAGAAGATCACGAACAAAAAAGCGATAATGGAAAAAAAATCCCGGAATATATTGATCACAGCCGTGGATACCATGCCTTTAACAATGTTCACATCATTGGTGATCCTGGACATGAGCGCCCCTGTTTTTTCTTTGTGCATAAAGGCCAGGGGCAGGTCTGTGATCCGTTCGTACAAAGAATCTCTGAAAAACCGGATGATGCGCTCTCCGATATGGTTCATGAGATATTCCGATCCGAATGTGCCCATGCCCTTGAGCAGAAACACCAGCACGGCCAGTCCCGGAATCAGAACCAGCATCTCCCTGTCCCGGGCCACAAAAATATCATCTATAACCGGTTTGACCAGAAATGCCATGGATCCGTTGGCAGCCGCCACCACAACCATGCACAGGGCTGCCATGATCAACCGCATCCGGTATTTAAATACCAGATCAAATATTTTTTTGCGCCGGGTCCTGGACAAACCGGGGTGTCTTTTATCCATAAACCTTTATCTTTGGTTCCAGACCTATTGTCAATCATTTAAAAACATGAGAGCATATGCACCCATGACAAAGACCGACTTTATACCCAATTTTCTGGGATTTTACAATATTCTCTGGACCGCTGCCCTGCCTTTTTTGCAAAAAAGCCCGAGACTGGCTGATTCCTTTGCCATGCGGATCTGTGCCTCGCATCTGGCACCGGCGGATCTCTGGATTCAGGCAGCCTCGGCAGGGGAAGCTTTGCTGGCGGTCCGCCTGATCCGGCATCTTATACCGGACTTTCCTGTCAGGGTTCTGGTCACCACCACCACGGAACAGGGCATGCAGATCCTGAAAACAGAACAGGCCAGAGCCTTTTTCCATCCCCGTGTATCCGTATCTTTGGCATGGTTTCCCTTTGATATGCCAAAAGTGGCACAGGCAGCGGTAAAACAGGTGAACCCTAAAGCCATGGTGCTGCTGGAAACCGAACTGTGGCCGGCCCTTTTGTATTATTTACGGCAAAACCGCTCACAGATACTCGTGGTCAACGGCCGTATGTCCAGAAAAAGCAGCCGCGGCTACCAATGGACAAAACCCTTGTGGTCAAGGGTCAGCCCCCACCATATCCTGGCTGTTTCCGATCCGGATGCTGACAGATTCCGCAGGGTGTTTGCCACCGCAGCGGTGTCCATCATGCCCAACATCAAATTTGAATCCATCGCTCCTTTGCCCCGGGAAAAAACAGGTTTTTTTTTGGCAGACCTCTTCCCCTGCCCCCTGCCGGTGTCCATTTTTGCCTCCATCCGCCGCCAGGAGGAAAAGCAGGTTCTTCAGATGGTCCATCGCATTATAGACAGATTTCCCGATCAGGTGGTGGCAATTTTTCCCAGGCACATGCACCGGCTCTCCGCCTGGAAACGCCTGCTCAACAAAACCGGCCGCCGGGTTTACCTGCGCTCCCGGATAACACCCCCCCTTTCCTGTCCCGGCATCATCCTCTGGGACAGGTTCGGAGAGATGCGCAGCGCCTTTGGCCATGCTGATGTGGTGTTCATGGGGGGGAGTCTTGCCCCTCTTGGAGGCCAGAATTTCATGGAACCGCTTCTTCAGGGGGCACCTGTGGTAACCGGGCCTTTCTGGGATGATTTTTTCTGGGTGGGAAAAGCGGTGTTTGATACCAACCTTGTGGAAAGAAAAACCGGCTGGCACGCGGCAGCTGATACCATGGTGCACCACCTGGTACACCCGGGGGACAGACAGATCCGCCGGCAAAAAGCGTTGGCCTATGTCACTGCCCGGGCCGGCGGTGCGGATATGGCCTGCCAGGCTATACTGGCAGCAATGTCCCGTGCCTGAACAGTCACTTACGGCAGGGGGCGGACCAGATCCTGAATACGGCCGGTGTGTGTGGCTTCAAGAAATGCATCCCCCAAAACCCGGCCCATGTCAGCCGCCTGTTCCCAGGCGCTTACCCGCACCACATCCTGTCCCATGAGACGGGTAAAATCTTTTCTGTCCGGGATATGTCCAAAAGGAAGGCGTGACACAAATTTTTCAGACGGTGCCAGAAGAATAATCCGATCAGCAGCCGATCCGTTCACCCGCCGGTTGACATGATTTTTGTCAAACCACCCCGGAATAATATACGGATAAAAATGGGGATAAAGAATAAAACCTTTCCGGCTGGAAGACAGGGCAAAGGCAGGGTGATAATCCAGGATGCCGCCGTCTCTGTATATGCCTGAGGGTGCGCCGGGAATATCAGCCACCCCTTCCATAACATAGGGGATCGCACCGGATGCGGTCAGGGCCGGCTGAAAATTCTGCTTTTCCAGGGGCACAAACCGGGTGGGAAAATCGGAAAAATCCACGTCCCGGGTGTCAAATTGCTGGTGGTGAAACACAAATCGCTCCAGATACAACCGCTGCAGATTCCGGGACACCCGGTTCACCCCGACCCCTGCCACAATGCCCAGTAACTGGACCAGCCGGTGCCTGGAAGCCAGCATATACCGGCACCGGACCGCTTCGAAAGCAATGCGGATAAATGGATGGCACAGGATGTCATCCACCCGGGTCTGGTCAAGAAACGCTTTCATGATGCGTTCAGATTCACGCGTGACCTGGGCAGGGGTCACCCGGCCCTTGTAATACTGATGGATATAGGCATGCTTCAGGGCATCAAAGGCCAGGGCCGGATTTTTCCGGGCAGCTGCGGCAAATTTCCAGGCACCGATGGAGGTGCCCAGAACCAGCAGCGGATCTTTGCGGTCTTTGAACCAGTGTGAGAATATGGCGGTATCCAGGCCGTGGAGCACCAGCCATTTGGCAGCACCCGAAGCTCCCAGCACCAGCTGGATATCATCCGGGGACAGTCCGTTCTTTCGTATATGTGCATAGGCGGTCTTTCCCGCCAGCACCACCAGATCGCCTGTTTTTTCACCCATGCTGCTGCCATGCCTCCTTATGTCATACAGATAAAAAAGACAGTTTTTAAGTGTAAAGAATGTATAGCAGGCAGGTACTATACCATTGACCGGTTCACCATTCAATGGCCGTTTTTTCTCCGGGCAGGGAAATGTCACATGGTGATCTCATCCCCGCTCTTGTTCTTCGACCGGTGGGGGGCGGTGCCGATTTCCCGCCCCGGATGCATTACTTGTGTAAAAAATCCTTGACAATCGTCAGGGATTTTTTTTATGACATAACTGTCACACTATTAAAACAGTTGTCACATAATTTATGATTTCTTTTACAACAACCTGAAAAAGGAGGGAAAAATGACAAAATTTTTCAAATCGTTCCTATGTGCCATCATCTGCTCATTTATCGCTTTGGGAACCGTCCATGCAAAACCGCTGATCGTGGGAGTTGATGCCAATTTCCGGCCCTTTGAGTTCAAAAATGAAAAAGGGGAGTTCACCGGATTTGATGTGCAGCTTTTTGATGCCATTGCCAAGGACCTGGGGCTTGACTATAAATGGCAGACCATGGATTTCAACGGCATTATCCCGGCTTTGCAATCCAACAGCATTGATGCAGCCATAGCCGGTATCACCATCAAATCTTCACGGGAAGAGGTGGTTGATTTTTCCTATCCCTACTATGATGCCGGCCTGGTCATGCTGGTCCGGGAGGACAATAATGACATAAAGACCATTGATGATCTTACAGACAAAAAAGTGGCCACAAAACTGGCCACCACCAGTGTTGATTTCTTAAAATCCCAGAATATTACAGATGTCAAACTGTTCCCCAACACCGACAACCTGTTCATGGAACTGCTCACCGGCGGTGTGGATGCGGTTTTCTTTGATTCCCCGCCCCTGATGTATTATTCCCAGAACCAGGGAAAAGGCAAAGTCAAGGTTGTGGGCCCACTGTACCAGGGCCAATCCTACGGCATCGCCTTCCCCCAGGGCAGTGAGTTGAGGGAGAAATTCACCATCACCATTTTAAAATTCAAGGAAGACGGCACCTATGCCAAACTGTATGAAAAGTGGTTTGGCGCGCCATCAAAATAACCGGCAGAGTGATTATCAAACACCTGACACCGAATTTATATCTTAAGGGCAGCATCAGGCCTGCACAATAAAACAGGCCTGACGCTGCCGGACAACACATAATCAAAAAACTGCGTATGCAAAGATATGATTTTAGGTAAAACTCTGCATCAAAAACAGGCATATACAGAGAAAAGCAGAATTTAGTTTCCGCTTTTCTCTTATTTAGGGGAATCATATCTTTATGGGTTTTGACTTTAAATACAGTGTCATGTGGGAGTCGGTACCAATGCTGCTGGTGGGCATGAAACTCACCATTCTGATTACCATTTGCGGCCTTGTGGTAGGCTTTGTCTTAGGGGCTATGACCGGTCTTTTGAAAATCTCCAGAAAGCTTTTGTTCCGCAAGCTGGCAGGGATATACATTGAGAGTATCCGCGGTACCCCCATCATGGTGCAGGTCATGTTTATCTATTTCGGGCTTCCCATGGCCCTGGGAATGCGGATTCATCCCATGGTGGCCGGCATCGTTGCCATTGCCGTCAATTCAGGCGCATATATCGCTGAAATCGTCAGGGGGGCATTTCAATCCATTGATCCCGGACAGACCGAAGCCGGCAGATCCATCGGACTGACCCATTTCCAAACCATGTATTACATTATCTGGCCCCAGGCCTTGAAACGCATGATTCCCCCTTTGGGAAATCAGTTTATTATCAGCCTCAAGGATACCTCTCTTCTGGTGGTGGTGGGGGTCGGCGAACTGACCCGCACCGGTCAGGAGATCATAGCCGGCAATTTCAGGGCGTTTGAAGTGTGGCTTACGGTCGCCCTGATGTATCTTGTGATGACGTTGTCTCTGTCACAGCTGCTGAATTATTTTGAAAAAAAGATGGATATCAATAAATGATCAAAATCAAAAATCTACATAAAAATTTCGGCACGCTTGCGGTGCTCAAGGGCATCGATCTTGATATCTCCCAGGGTGAAGTAACGGTTATCATGGGACCCAGCGGATCCGGGAAAAGCACACTATTGCGCTGTATCAACCGGCTGGAGGAGATCACCTCGGGAACCGTCATCGTGGACGGGCAGGATATCATGGACAAAAACACCAATATCAATATGATCCGCACCGAAGCCGGCATGGTCTTTCAGCAGTTCAACCTGTTTCCCCATAAAACCACCCTGGAAAATGTCACCCTGGGCCCTTTGAAGGTCCGCAAAATGTCCAGACCGGATGCGGAAAAACTGGGCCGGCAGCTGCTGGAAAAGGTGGGGCTGGCTGATAAGGCCAATACCTATCCCGACCACTTGAGCGGGGGACAAAAACAGCGGGTAGCCATTGCACGGTCCCTTGCCCTGCGTCCCAAAGCTATGCTGTTTGATGAGCCCACCAGTGCCCTGGACCCGGAACTGGTGGGAGAGGTTCTCGAAGTGATGAAGCAGCTGGGCCGGGAAGGAATGACAATGGTGGTGGTGACCCATGAAATGGGATTTGCAAAAGAAGTGGCTGATCGGGTCATTTTCATGGATGATGGAATCATTGTCGAAGAAAATACCCCCGAAGAAATTTTTTCCAACCCCCAAAATCCCCGCACACAGGGATTTTTGCGAAATATTCTGTAAAATGAAAATCAAACAACTCATTGAAAAACTGACACCTGAAATCATCGCCATGCGGCGGGATTTTCACCAGCACCCGGAACTGGGTTTCCAGGAATTTCGCACCCGGGACCAGGTAAAACATTTTTTGGCAAAAACCGGAATCCCGGTTAAAGAGATGGCAAAAACCGGTATTGTGGGACTGCTTGAAGGCGACAGGCCGGGCAGAACCATTCTGCTCCGGGCAGACATGGATGCGCTGCCGGTGACAGAAGAGACCGGCCTTGCCTGGCAGTCAGCAAAAAAAGAGGTAATGCATGCCTGCGGTCATGACGGCCACATTGCCATGCTGCTGGGGGCAGCCAAGGTGCTCAGCCAGCTCAAATCCCGCATCAGCGGCCAAATTAAATTTGTTTTCCAGCCCAACGAGGAAGATGCCGGTGCCTGGCTCATGATCAAAGACGGCGTCATGGAAAGTCCTTGTGTGGACGCTGCATTCGGATGTCATCTGTGGTCCCAGATTGATACCGGCACCATTGACATCCGGCCGGGACCGGTTATGGCTGCCAGCCATTACTTTTCACTGACCATCAAGGGAAAAGGCGGACATGCCGGATTTGCCCATGAATCCATCGACCCGATCTTTGTTTCATCCGCCGTTATCCAGGCGGTCCAGGCAGTTCAATCCAGGGAAATCAATGCCCTGGACCCGGTGGTGGTCATGTTCACTTCTGCCCATGCCGGCACCAGCAGCAATACCATTGTTCCAGATGAAATGACACTGCAAGGCTCTTTGCGGGTACTTTATGAGGGAGGTGAAGAAGACATCAAAAAACGGTTTGAGCGTATTGTTGAACATACCTGTCATGCCCACCGGGCGGACTACCATCTTGCATTCAAGGTGGGCAATCATCTGCTGTCAAATGATGATGCCATGGTATCCCTTGTCAAATCCACTGCCAAAGAAGTCCTGGGAGACCGAAATCGTGTGACGGGAACTGTCCGGACCATGGCCGGGGAAGATTTTTCTGATTTCGCCGCCCGGGTACCGGCGGCATTTGCATTCATCGGTATAAGAAACACGGCAAAAAGGATTGTCTTTCCCCATCACCACCCAAAATTCGACATTGATGAAGCCATGCTCCCCAAAGGAACAGAACTGTATGTGCGCACCGCCCTCGCCTATCTGGCTCAAACCTGAACAGATTAAAGGAAAACATGACTGAAAAAAAATACTACAACATCGCCTCCCTTGAAAAAGGTGTCCACATGCTGGAGCTTCTGGCGGCCCACGGGGAGTTGAGCGTGAGTGAGGCAGCCCGGCTCATGGACACCAACCGGGCCGGCAGCCACCGGTTTATTTCCACCCTCAAAGACCTGGGGTATGTGGAAAAAAACAGCAGCAACAAATAGCAGCCCACATTGAAAATCATGGCCCTGGCCCAGAAGGTGGCGGACCGGTTCGAGATCCGGCGCATGGCCAAACCCCATATGCACCGGCTGTCCATGATGTACAAGGAAACCATCAACCTGGGGCTGTTCAAAAACCAGGAAATCATCCACATCGACAAGATCGACAGCCTGGAGGTGCTCCGGATGGACTCGGCCTTAGGGGACAAGGCCCCGGCCTACTGCACCGGGCTGGGGAAGTCCATTTTGGCCTTTCTGCCGGACCATGAACTGGATCACTATGTGAACACGGTTGACCGCCGGCCCCTGGCCCCCAACACCATCACGGACAAGGATGGGTTTCTGCAGGAGCTGTCCCGGGTCCGCCAAAACGGCTTTGCCATCGATGATGAAGAGATGACCATCGGGCTGCGCTGCATTGCGGCCCCCATCTTTGATCACAACCATTATCCTGCCTATGCCGTCAGCATTTCCGGACCGGCCATGCGCCTGACCCACCGGGCTCTGGAAGAAATAAAATCCCAGATCCTCAAGGTGTCTGAAGACCTGTCCCATAAAATGGGCAGTTGATCCAGGAAGGATTCCCCATCCCCCATCCCCCATCTCTTTCACCCCTCACCCCTCAAACCTCACCCCTCAAACCTCACCCCTCAAACCTCACTCCCTCAAACCTCACTCCCTCAAACCTCACTCCCTCAAAAAAACCCTTGACAAACCCATTGGATTTTTTTTATCACTAATATGTCACACTATAAAAACAATCGTCACATCATATGTGACACACCCTGAATATTTTTTGGAGGCAACATGAAAAAGAAAAAACTGACCCGATGGGACTTACAGTCCAAAAAACAGGCCGGGGAAAAGGTCGTCTGGATCACGGCCTATGATTACTGGAACGCCACCTTTGCCGAAGCCGCCGGCATGGACATGATCCTGGTAGGAGATTCTTTGGGCATGTGTGTATACGGATACGAAGGTACGGTGCCCGTGACCATGGACCAGTGCATTGTCCATAGTGAGGCCGTACGCAGGGGCGCTGCAAACACCTTTATTATCGGCGACATGCCGTTTTTGTCCTACCAGGTCAGTGTGCCGGACGCGGTGCGCAATGCCGGCCGGTTTCACAAGGAGGCTGGTGTGGATGCCATCAAACTGGAAGGCGGCAAACGGGTGTGTCCCCAGATCCAGGCCATTGCCGACGGCGGCATGCTGGTTATGGGCCATATCGGTCTCACCCCCCAGAGTTCCGGGCAGCTGGGGGGATTCAAGGCCCAGGGCCGGACCGCTGAAGCTGCCGCTGAACTCATTGCCGATGCCAAATCCATTCAGGAATCCGGGGCCTTTGCCCTGCTGGTGGAGGCCGTTCCCCCCGAGGTATGTCAGATCATCACAGATACCCTGACCATTCCGGTGTACAGCATCGGCGCCGGCATTGATGCCGACGGCCAGCTCATGATCTCATCTGATGTGGCCGGGGTGTTCCAGGCATTCACCCCCAAATTTGTCAAAAAATATGAAAACCTGGGGGAAAAAACCATCCAGGCGTTTTCCGCATACCGGCAGGATGTGCTGGAGAAAAAATTTCCCGCACCCGAACATACCTATAAAATGAAAGAAGGCGAACTGGCCAAACTGAAAACACTTTTACAGCAAGGATAATAAAAATGAGCGACGTATTGAACAAGATCAGAGATTTTATGGAAAAACAGGGGGTCCCGGGACGGGATGGTTATGATCTGGCAGCATCAGGCAAGGCCTTTGCCGACGGTGCCAATTTCAGAATTGAAATTGCCGGCGTTGAACGGGCCACCACCATGGCGTCCATGATCAAGGAGGCTGACCGCAGAAATATCGTCATCCACCGGGCCATTGCCGCGGTGGGCGGCTCCACCTACTGCGATTTTGCCGAACTCAAGGACATGGCCCAGATGGCAAAAGACGCCCAGATTGAAGTGATCATGACCGTTGGACACCGCAAGGGCTGGGATACCGGTGCCAAGGAGATGACGACCAGTGAAGGCCAGATGCAGGGGTTCCGCCTCAGAGGATCCGACAACATCTCATTTCACATAGCTGATATCATGCGCAACATCGAGGCCGGTTTCCGGGGATTTCTGGTGTATGACGAAGGGGTGCTGTTCCTCCTCAACAAGATGCGGGAAGAAGGCCTGATTCCCAAAGAGACCATATTCAAATTCTCCGTGTTCGGCGGGTACTGCTCCGCAGCCGGTGCCAAGGTCGTTGAAAGCATGGGGGCCAACTCTCTTAACCCCATTTCCGATGTATCCCGGCCCATTTTGTCTTCCATCCGGAAGGCAGTGGATATTCCTCTGGATATCTACACCATTATCGTGAACTCATTCGGTGGCAACTTTCGGGGGTATGAATGTCCGGAAATTGCAAAAGTGGCCTCCCCGTGCTATTTTAAATTTGAACCCGGCACCTCGGAGGGTGATATTTACATGCCCTGGGTGACAGAAGAGTGGCATGCCGGTTTTATCAAGGAAAAAGTAAAGATCGCATCCATTGTCATGGAACTGATGGAACGGCATGCACCGGAGATGAAAACCTCTCCCAAAGGGGCCAAAGATCTGGTTTTAACCAAACCCTAACCGCAGCAGGACACCAAACATGGATATAGAAAAATTA
>JAABTU010000508.1 GCA_011389715.1 Desulfotignum sp. | reverse complement strand
ACTACCAGAGCGGCCATGGAAAATGCGAAACTCAACCTGGACCGCAGTACCATCAGATCCCCCATGGACGGTATAGTGGACCGGTCCCATATTGAAGTGGGCAGTTTTCTGGGGGTGGGTGATCCTGTGGCAAAAATCCTCCAGATCCATACATTGAAAGTGCAGGTGGGCATACCGGAGTCTGATGTGCCGTCTGTGAGAAACATAAAAAAGTTCGACATGGTTATAGATGCATTAGGGGACAAAACCTATACCGGCCAATACCATTATCTGCAAAAAACCCCTGATAACCTGGCCAGGCTGTACAACCTGGAAATCCGTCTGGATAACCCGGGTTTTGAGATTCTCCCTGATATGTTTGTCCGGGTGGTTGTTGTTAAAAACAGGGATACCCAAGGTCTTGGGGTGCCCATGTATGCCCTGGTCACCAGGAACAATCAGACCGGGGTGTTTGTGGAAGATCAGGGCCGTGTCAGGTTTGCCCCGATTGAAACCGGGTTCCAGGACGGCTGGAAAATCCAGGTTGTTTCCGGGCTGTCTGCCGGTGAGCAGGTGGTGGTGGTGGGTCACCGCATCATTGAAGACAATGAAAAGGTGCAGGTGGACCGGCGGGTCCAATCCATGGCGGAGCTGGAACAATGATTGTTTCCGATGCCGCCGTCAAAAATCGGGTTTCCGTGCTGGTACTGGTGGTGATCATCGCCAGCATCGGGCTTTACTCCTATATGGTGCTGCCCAGGGAAAGCACCCCGGACATCACCATTCCGTATGTGTTTGTGAGGACCGAATACAGAGGCGTGTCAGCATCGGATATTGAAACTGCGGTGACCATCAAGATTGAAAAAAAACTCAAGGGCCTGGATAAGATCAAAAATATTTCTTCTGTCAGCTCCCAGGGCCTTTCCCAGATCAATATTGAGTTTTTACCGGGCACTGATATTGACGATGTGCTGGTCAAGGTCAAGGACAAGGTGGATGAAGCCAAAAATGACCTGCCCACGGACCTGGAAAATGATCCGCTGGTGTATGAAGTCAATTTTTCCGATATGCCCATTGTGGTGTATTCTCTGGCAGGCGACTGCGGTCCCAGACTGCTCAAAAAAATCGCCGATGATTTAAAGGATGACATAGAAGCGGTTCCCGGTGTGCTGGAAGTGGAGATAACCGGCGGCCAGGACCGGGAAATACGGGTGGAGGTGGATACAGACAAGCTTGCCTACTACAGAATTCCCATCACCAGCCTGCAGCAGGCTGTTGTGGCTGAGAACCAGAACATCTCAGGCGGCGCCATTACCTTAGGGCATGGCCGGTACCAGCTCAAGGTGCCCGGGGAATTTGACAGACCCGAAGAAATCCTGACCCTGGTGGTGGCCACCCATAACGGCCAGCCCATCTATCTCAAGGATGTGGCAACGGTGGTGGACGGCATCCAGGAGGAAACCTCCAGATCCCGGCTCAACGGCTTGGATGCCATCAATATTTCGGTGAAAAAACGGGTGGGGGAAAACATCATCCGTATCTCGGAACAGATCGATGCTGTCGTGGCAGCGGCGGAAAAACGGTTCCCCCAAAATACCACCGTGACCAAGCTCATGAATAATGCCAAGGATATCAAGGCCATGGTGGCGGACTTGGAAAACAATATCATTTCAGGACTCATCCTGGTGGTGGCGGTGCTTTTTGTGGTGCTGGGCATCAGAAATGCCCTCCTGGTCGGACTGGCCATTCCGTTTTCCATGTTTCTCTCCTTTGCTGTTCTTCACGCCCTGGGCATCACGTTGAACATGGTGGTGCTGTTTTCTTTGACCCTGGCCCTGGGCATGCTGGTGGACAATGCCATTGTGATTGTTGAAAATGTGTTTCGGTACATGCAGCAGGGGGTTCCCCGGGTAAATGCCGCCATGAAAGCCACCAGCGAGGTGGCATGGCCTGTTATCGGCGCCACTTTCACCACCCTGGCCGCGTTTTTTCCCATGATTTTCTGGCCGGGCATCATGGGGGAATTCATGTACTACCTGCCGGTTACCCTGATTATTACCTTGAGCTCTTCTTTGTTTGTGGCCCTGGTCATTAATCCTGCCATGTGCGCCTATTTCATGGGAGAATCCGGCAAAAAGGATCAAAAGGCCCTGGATCTGGAAGCGGTCCAATCCAAAGGAGAACAGCCTGTTGAAATTTCGGGTCTGATTTTAAAAACCTATGCCCGGATTTTAAACAAGGCTTTGCGCCATAAACTGGCGGTACTGGGTGCAGCTGTTGTTGTGATGGTGGTTTTGTTTCAGGTCTGGATGCTGAAGGTTGGCATTGAAAAACCGGTGGAGTTTTTTCCTGCCATTGATCCCAGATCCGTGTTTGTGAACATTGATGTGCCCGAAGGTGCGGACCTGGAGTTCATTGATCAGACAGTCAAACAGGTGGAAGCCGCCGTTGCCGGGGAAATTGCTCGGGAATACCAGGCAGCCATGGCGCTGCAGGAGCACACCACTGCCAAGGGAAAAAAATTCATGGCCCCGTCAGACATCAACAACATTGAGCACATCTATACCCGGGTGGTCCAGAACAGCGGCGGCAGCGCGGTTTTTGACAGCAATCTGCCCAACCATATCGGCGTCCAGTTCCTGGATTTTAAAGACCGGAAAACATCCACCAAGGCGGATTTAGAAGAGATCCGCAGACGGGTGACCCACATTCCGGGGGTCAGGATCACCGTGGATGAACAAGAGGAAGGCCCCCCCACGGGCGCGCCCATCAATATTGAAATTTCAGGAGAAAACTTTACAACCCTGAGCCGGATTGCCAAAAACATAAGAAAAGTGGTGGAGAGCGTGCCCCATGTCACAGATGTGCGGGATGACTACCAGGGGGGGCTTCCCTCTGTCCAGGTGAAGATCGACCGTCAGAAAACCGCTTTGTTCGGCCTGACCACATCCGCCATCGGCACGGCCCTGAAAATCGCGTACAACGGCCTGGATGTTTCCACCTATTATGAAGGGGATGAGGAATATGATATCGTGGTCAGGCTGGCCAAATCAGACCGGCAGGCAGCAGATATTCTGCACAAACTCATGATCCCCGGCCCTTCGGGTGAAATTGTGCCCCTGACTACCCTGGCATCTATTGAGTACAAAGGGGCGCTGGGTGATATTGTCCGGAAAAACCACCAGCGGGTGGTCACGGTCACGGCCAGTGTGGATGAAACCAAAATCACAGGAACTGTGGCCAGAATGCAGGTGATGGAGTTGCTTGAAACCATGGACCTGCCCCTGGGGTATACCTACAGGTTTACCGGAGAAGACCAGGAACAGCAGGAAGCCCAGGCTTTTTTGTCCAAAGCGTTTGTGGTGGCCCTGTTTCTGATTTTTCTGATTCTGGTGACCCTTTTCAACTCCGTGGTGCAGCCGCTGATTATTCTGACATCCGTGGTATTGTCTCTGGGCGGGGCTTTCTGGGGCCTGGCCGTCATCTCCTCCCCCTTCGGGGTGATCATGACCGGGGTGGGCATTATTTCCCTGGCCGGTGTGGTGGTGAACAATGCCATTGTACTTATCGACTATACCAACCGGCTCCGGGCCCAGGGCATGGCACTGAAAGAGGCGGTCATATCTGCAGGTGCCACCCGGCTGCGGCCGGTACTGCTTACAGCCGTCACCACCATTCTCGGGCTTTTGCCCATGGTAACGGGCATTTCCTATGATTTTCATGTCATGGCGGTATCCATGACTTCCGAATCGAGCCAGTGGTGGCGGTCCATGGCAATTGTGGTGATTTTCGGCCTGTTGATCGCCACCATCCTGACCCTGGTGGTGGTGCCCACCCTTTATGCGTTGATTGAAAATATAAAAACCGCTTCAGCCCGTAACTATGCCAGGGTCCGCAGTGTGTTTCTGGGCACAGAGACTATCGAAACAGAGACCTGATCCATCCCAGAATTCCTTTTTTACGGGGTTTATCAGAAGCGGGGTGTTTGTTGCGGACCCGCATATCCACATCCGAGGATGGCCGGGCAGGTGCGGGCAGCCGGACGACACTCTCAGATCTCTGGTTGATATATTCTCTGATTTCATTGATCAGCTCATCTTGCACCTGGGGATTGGAGAGTTTGGAGATGGGATCCAGTCCGTAAAAGGTATCGGACAGTTCTGTTGTCCGGCCATCCCCGCTGCTGCCGATCTGCAGGTTTTCTGCCAGAGCAACGGCAAACTGTGTCAAGGCAGCAATGGACATGGATTCCGAAGGTGCCAGCTCCGGGGTCTGGTGAAAGCCAACCCCTTCGCAGATATGCGGAGGAAGCTCCCAGGTGCTGAGCACGTTGGATGCCACCAGGGCGCTGGTGGTACCGAAAACTTTTTGTTCCACCTCAAAGAGAGGCACTTTTTGTGTTACAGCGGTCTGCACGCACCGGTTAAATTCACCGGGCAGATAAATGGCCAGCAGCAGTTTTCCCAGCCCATGGAGCATACCGGTGAGATAGAGATCTCCTGGCAGAATATCCATCTCCAGGCTGGGATGACCCAGGCGCCGGTTGGCCACAGCACAGGCCCAGGAGCGTGCCCAGAAATCATTGTAGGTAAATCCCTGGATGTCTGGAAATTTCGGCAGCATTTCCTGAAACACATGGAGGCAGACAGAGTTGACTGTTTCGGTCAGGCCGATGCGTATGATGGCAGCCCTGACAGAGAATATCTTTTCCGGCTCGCTGTAAAATGGGGAGTTGGCCACCCGCAGGATTTTGGTGAAAAGACCGGGATCAGACTCCACCAGCTTGGCAAATGAGGGGATATCAATTTTGTCAATCGGCTGGCGGACCACATCCAGAATTTTCTGACTGTTGGCCGGGATGGCGGGAATATCCACATGGGCGGATAAAATTTCCTGGGCAAAACTTGCGGCTATGGTGTTTTTTTCTGCCTGGTTGTTTTCCATAAGCAGTTCCTTATTATATTCAGAGCATCTCGATGGCACAGGCCATGGCAACACCACCACCACCGCACAGCGTGGCCAATCCTAAGGTATCGCCCCTATTTTTCATGGCATGGATCAGTGTCACCATGATCCGGGCCCCGGTGGCGCCCACGGGATGCCCCAGGCCGATGCCGGATCCGTTGATGTTGGTGATCTCCCGGTTAAGTCCCAGTTCTTTTTCACACCCCAGATACTGGGCGGCAAACGCCTCATTCACCTCCACCAGATCAAAATCTTTCATGGAAAGCTGTGATTTGTCAAGCAGATTTTTTACTGCCGGCACCGGAGACATGCCCATGATGGTGGGATGACACGCCCCCATGCCTGAGGCCTTGATCCGGGCCAGGGGCGTTAGGCCCAGTTCTCTGGCTTTGTCTGCAGACATGATGACCATGCCGGCGGATCCGTCGTTTATCCCTGAGGCATTGCCCGCTGTGACAGTGCCGGTTTTGGGGATGAAAGCCGGGGGCAGGGCTGCCAGTTTTTCCATGGTCATGCCCGGCCGGAAATGCTCGTCTTTGTCGAATACCAGGGGGTCTTTTTTGCGCCGGGGCACCAGGACGGGAACGATCTCTTCGGCAAAGGATCCGTCCTTTGTGGCCCGTTCCGCATTGTTGTGGCTGCGCAGGGCCACCACATCCATCTCTTCGCGGGTCAATCCCAGATGCTGGGCTACAAATTCGGCAGTATGGCCCATGATATAGGGTTTGCCCATGAAATGGGCGGCCGGGGCCTCGCTGGTGTCCAGGGGGGTGGTGTCATCAAAGGGAAGCACATGGGAACCGCAGTGCAGGGCATGAATCATGGCATCCACAAACTGGGCGTCCTGGAGCCGGCACCCCCACCTTGCCTTGGGCACGGTATAGGGAACACCGGACATATGTTCCACCCCTCCGGCCAGGATGACATCTGCCATGCCTGCCTGGATCATGGCAGCCCCGGAAAGCACGGCTTCCATGCCGGAGATGCACACCCGGTTCACCGTGACTGCCGGCACCTTGTCCGGAATGCCGGCCATGAGGGCCGCCACCCGGGTGGTGTTGAGGGTGTCATGGTGTTCCACGCAGGTGCCGTACCGGACATCATCAATGATATCCGTTGCAATACCGGCCCGTTTGACTGCTTCTTTCATGGTTACACTTGCAATGGCTGCGCCGTTCATTTCTTTTAATGTGCCGCCGAAGGCCCCGATGGCGGTCCGGCAGGCAGAAACAATAACAATATCTTTCATTTTTGATTTCCTGTCTGTTTGTGCAGCAGTCAAAGATCAGAACTGACTGAAAAATGGGTTTTGATCTGAACCGGTTTGATGCTGCAGTATTTAAGATCCAAATGATGCTTCGTCCATATCCAGGGCGCTGGTGTCACCGGTCTGAATGACCGCCATTTTGGCCTGGGCCACCGGCAGCATGGTGTTGATGAAAAAACGTGCGCCTGTTATCTGGCCCTGGTAAAATGCCAGATCCTTTTTTTTGGGATTTTCCGCCAGTTTTTGGGCGGCAGTCACTGCCCGCCAGAGCAGCATCCAGCCCATGAGGGTGTCTCCGGTAACATCCAGAAACGGATGGGCATGGGCAAACGCGGTCAGCATGTTTTCCGATCCCAGGTCTGCGCCAAGTTTTCCTGCGGTTTCCTTCAAATGGGTGAGGGTGGTTTCTAAAATATTTGCCAGGGAGACAAGGCCGGCATCTTTTTTTGCTGCGGCAATGGTCTTTTGCACCTCAGCCACAAGGTCCATGAAAGCCTGACCGTGGTTGAGACCCAGCTTTCTGCCCAGAAGATCCATGGCCTGGATGCCGTTGGTGCCTTCATAGATATGGGTGATCTTGCAGTCCCGCAGCAGCTGTTCCTGGGGATATTCCCTGGTGAAGCCGTATCCGCCGAACACCTGGACACCCATGGAGCACATGTCAAAGGCCCGGTCCGTGATATAGCCTTTGGCCACCGGGATGAGCACATCAATGAGCCCCTGGTACCCGGCCTTTTCAGCCGCACTTTTGCTGACCGTTACCATGTCTTCCAGAAATCCCGTATAAAACAGCAGGCTGCGCATCCCTTCTGAAACGGTTTTCATGGTGAGCAGGATGCGCCGGATGTCCGGATGCTGGATAATGGGAACCCCGGCAGAACCTTTGGGTGCTGTCAGGGCTGCGCCCTGGACGCGCGCTTTGGCATAGTTCAGGGCATTGAGATAAGAGGCCCCGGCACAGGCAAATCCCTGCATGCCCACATGCAGCCGGGCTTCGTTCATCATCACGAACATGGCACGCATGCCCTTGTTTTCATCCCCCAGCAGGGTGCCACTGCACCCTGCTTTGCCCCCCAACGTCATGGAACAGGTGGGGCTGCCGTGAATGCCCATTTTTTCTTCAATGCCGGTACACACCACGTCATTGAAATCTGCTGTGCTGCCGTCATCGTTCACCCGGTATTTGGGAACCAGAAACAAAGAGATGCCGGCTGTGCCTGCAGGGGCGCCTTCAATTCTGGCCAGCACCGGGTGGATGATGTTTTCCACCAGATCGTTTTCTCCGGAAGAGATGAAAATCTTGCTGCCGGAAATGGCATAGGTGCCGTCATCATTTTTCACCGCCCGGGTGGTCAGGGCCCCCACATCAGATCCGGCTTCCGGTTCGGTGAGCAGCATGGATCCGCCCCATTTGCCGGTGTACATGTTTTTCAGGTACAGTTTTTTCTGCTTGTCAGTGCCGAACCGCTCCACCAGCTTGCCAGCCCCGTGGATCAGTATGTTGTGGAGCATAAAGGGAAAGTTGGCACCGTTAAAAAAATTGTTGGCTGCCAGGGCCACGGTGGCAGGCATGCCCTGCCCGCCCCAGTGCGGATCATCACACATGGCGATCCATTCACCCTTTCTGAACAGGTCATAGGCCCGGTGAAACGCTTTGGGTACCATTACCCTGCCGCTGTCAAAGGTGCAGCCCTCTTCATCTGCTTCCCGCTGACAAGGCAGCAGTTCCTTGAGCGCCAGGTTCCGTGCTTCAGATACGATCAGATCAATGGTTTTTTTGTTGAATTCCTTAAATGTATCATGCCGGCCCAACTGCTCCACATCGAGCTGTTCGTGGAGGACAAAATCCACATCCCGACGATCTGCAACCGTCTGTGCCATATGTATTCCTTTCCTTTTTATATGAAAGTGTTAAGTTTTAAGTGTTACGTTTTAAGTTAATATCTGCCTGCTCATACTTTCATTTTTGGTTGTGCCCGCCAGGGCATGGGTGCTATATGAAAGCTTCAGCCGTCAGCCATCAGTACTCAGCTAAAAGCTAAAAGCTAACAACTAACAGCTAAAAGCTAAAAGCTTTCATATTTTGTTGTGCCCGTAAGGGCATGGTCGTTATTTGGTATAGTCATAGAATCCCCTGCCGCTTTTGCGGCCCAGGTACCCGGCCCGCACCATTTTTCTGAGCAGCGGTGCCGGCCGGTATTTGTCTTCACCGATTTCCCGGTGAAATCCCTCCAGCACAAACAAGATGGTGTCCAGGCCCACCATGTCAGCCAGGGCCAGGGGTCCTATGGGGTGGTTGGCCCCCAGCATCATGGATTTGTCAATGTCTTCGGCCGAGGCAACCCCTTCTGCCAGAACAAAGACTGCTTCATTGATCATGGGCACCAGAATCCGGTTTACGGCAAATCCCGGGGCCTCTTTTACCTCGATTGGGGTCTTGCCGATTTTTTCCACAAACTCCCAGGCCATGTTCAGGGTCTCATCGGATGTGGTGAACCCCCGGATCAGTTCCACCAGTTTCATTACCGGCACCGGGTTGAAAAAATGCATGCCGATGATCTTTTCCGGCCGCTGGGTCACAGATGCCATTTCCGTGATGGAAAGACCGGAGGTGTTGGTGGCCACCAGGGTGTCTTTTTTACAGATCTGGTCCAGGTCCTGGAACACCTGTTTTTTGATGTCCATTACCTCGATGATGGCTTCGATCACCAGATCTGCATCTCCTGCTGCCAGGTTCAGGTCGGTGGTGCCGGTGATCCGGCCAAGAACGGCTGCTGCCTCCTCTTTGTCCAGTTTTCCCTTGGACACGGCCCGGTCCAGATTGGCTTTGATGGTGGAGAGCCCGTTTTCCACAAACCGGTCTTCCATGTCCCGGATAAAGACCTGGAAACCGGCCCGGGCTGATACCTGGGCAATGCCCGCACCCATGATGCCTGCTCCCAGCACGCAGATTGTTTTCATTTCCATTGGTATAATGATCCTCCTTCATCTAAGGGGTTTTGAGTATTGGACAGAATATATAAGCCGCAGATCAAGATAGAAAATCAATAAAAAAAAAGCAACAGGTAAATACCATGGTCCTTTGCTATGAAAAACATACCCGCTCCTGTGCAGTTGAGAGCAAAAGAATTTAAACATTCCTTTTGTCCGGTAAATAAGTTACAATCTTTTATAACATGATCCCAAAAACCGGAGGTGAATCATGAAATGCATCCAGGCGGATTATGATGACGCAGCACAAAAATTTTTTATGGCCAAAAATGTAAAGACCGAAGACTGGGTTGCCGTATGCCGCAGATTTAATGATGATGTGGAGCGTATCGGCGACATTTCGGATCTGGACGATTATACAGGTGTCTATGCCTGTAATGATGATACCGGCACAAAGGTGTTTTACCTGGTCCGGGAAGATAAAGCCCTGTTCCGCATGAAACGCCGGCATTTTTTTGATAAGATCGGTCTTCCCTGAACTGCCCTGGTCAGCCATTTTCCCAAAGACAGGCATTCTGTTGGCCCTTATGCCCGTAGCCCGTAGGTCTGCATGCTTTAAATGAAAGCCGTCAGTAATCAGTTATCAGCTTCCAGTAAACAATT
>JAABTU010000507.1 GCA_011389715.1 Desulfotignum sp. | reverse complement strand
AGCCGCGATAGTCGGATGCAACCGGATTATTCCCGCCCAAGCGGCAACCTCGTAAGGGCGGCTGACCCGGGCCGTTCCCGCCGCGCAGCGGCGGGAACAAATTCATGTGTGGATCAGTATACTCATCACGAAACAATTATCCAACTGTATATTATCCCAAAATGGATAATATACAGAAGTGTTTATCACCTTTATATCTGTCCTTTTTTCCATAATTGAAATGCCCCCCCAAAAAAAACAGAGCTGCATTCTTCCCAATTGTCAAAACTAAACCATCTTGCAACAATCCTGGATTCCACAAAACCTCAACAATACTTGCCCTATCATTCAGATCTCCAAAATTCAACCATAATTTCAATATCCTTGTACATGGAGGCTGTGCGGCACAAAAAATTGGCATGAAATTCAGCATTCGGATCTGGTAATTTTTCTGAGAGAAATCATAGACCCCGGCCTGTTGCCATTCAAAAAGGGATTCCTATGCCTGACGGCCATTATGAAATTGATTCATGGTTATATAATTGATCGTAAAAATGGTCTTTACAGGATGGTTTTTCCAAGCAGGATCAGTCCAGGTGATATTCGATGTCATCAAAGATATCTTCCAGGGTGTACAGCAGCTTGTCCGCTTTGGCCAGGTTCCGGTCGGCAATGTTTTCTTCGATGGCATGAAATGTCTGGGTCAGCTGTTGTTTGTGATCGAGCAGTGCCTGCCGCAGCGGCGTGCCGTCGTAATGGTAAAGCAGCATGTCGATCTGTCCGGCCAGTTCGTACAGGGAAGGGTTTTTATCCACCAGGACAGGGTCCTGGTATGCCAGGTGCCGGGCCAGCCGGGGATAGGTTTTTTCAAAGCTTTTTTTGTAAAAAGGCCGGATGGTCACTGTTATCTGCATGTGTTGGCTCATGGGGTATCTCCTTGTATCGGGTTGTGGTGCCGCCTTTTCGGTTACAGGATTGCAGACCGGTGGGGGAGGCACAGCTGTTTCTTCTATGGCAGAGGCGGTTACAGATGCAGCTCTGACAGCCATCTGGATGCAGTTCTGATCTCCGCGCCATTTGGAAACGTCTTTTCCCTGTCCAGTTTTTTGGAGACCTGAATCATTTTGATGCCGGGAAAATATTTTTTGAACAGGTCAAAATTTGAACTCAGGCTGCTGTCATTGTATTTTACCTCTATCAGTAACGAAGGTGTATTGTCGGCAGTGATACAGAAATCGATTTCCCTGCCGTCCTTGTTTTTCAGATAATACAGTTTTCCTTCTTCTCCCAGGCAGTCCTCCCGGAAATGAAGCGCTTTTTGAATCGCACATGCAACAGCGTTTTCCAGTTTAACGCCTGGATCACCCTGAACCTGGCCGGTATCATAAAAGTAAAATTTTGAAGCTTTCTGAATCGCTCTGGCAATCTTTTTATGGAACGGCGGTACTTTGAACAGCACATACATGTTTTCAAGGAGTGTCAGCCATCTTTTCACGGTTTTGTCTGAACATTGAAGATCCCGGGCAAGCGAACTGTAGGATACCGGGCTGCCGACCCGGTATTTGAGCAGCTGGATCAGCGTTTCCACCTGGGTGATCTGCTGGACATTCTCGAAATCGATAAGGTCCTGTTTCAAAATAATATCAAGATGAGATTTTTTCCAGCGGTTGTAAAACCGGGTTGTCCCGTTCAGAAATGGTTCTGGAAAGCCGCCGAGATTAAGCAGTTTGTCCAGTTCAGTCTCCAGATCATCCGGTTTCAGAAACGTGCTGATTTCTTTGAGGTCCAGCGGGTGCATCCTGAACTGGAAAAATCTGCCAGCCAGGGAATCCCCCACCTTTTTGAACGTATCCAGCCTGGCGCTGCCGGTAACAAGAAGTGATGGCGGGATCCCTTCGGTATCATAAATCCCCTTGAGCCATGATTTCCATTTTTTCAGCTTGTGAAGTTCATCAAAGATAATCAGCGGTTTTGACCGGTCCCAGGATTTTTTCTGTAAACCGGTTCTGTCCTCAGGATTGTCAAAATTAAAATAGTCGAAATCGTTTCCCAGCATTTTGGACAGGGTTGTCTTTCCGACCTGGCGTGGGCCTGTCAGCAGAATATTTTTTTTGTCCAGATCTACTTTCATATATTTTATCAGGTATCGTTCCATGCAGACTATTTTGGACCATATTCCGAAAAAGTCAGGATGATGGGTCCATCTGACCGGACAGGCAGATCAGGCATATGGTCTTGGTCGCCTGATTTTCCTGTTTCCGGAGTGAGCATTGATTACACTGGTGCCGGGTTTTTCAAAAGTCCATATGCCAGCCGGCACCGGCAAAGGCGAACCGCTCTTTGAACCGGTGAAAAAGCCAGGCTGCGGCCTCATTGCCGGTGCAGTGGGACACGGCAATGGTGTTGACCTGGAACCGGTCAAAGGCATCCATGGCCTGGTCCAACTGGGACGGGTCGTTGGCAAATCCCAGGTGGGTGCCGCCGATGACGGCATGAAATGTTTGGTGGCCGGATTCCTGAGCAAAATGTTCCATGATGTTGACAATGCCGGAGTGGGCGCATCCGGTGAGGATCACCGGGCCAAACGGGGTCTCGATGAGCAGGCTGGCATCATCTTTGAACGGGTCGGGAACGAAACCGTCGGCGGTCTGGATCACCAGGCGGTCATCGGACGGTTCAAAGGACCAGGTCCGGGGCACCTGGCCGGAAAAAAACACCCCAGGGGCAATGTCAGTGAAGCTGCTGTGGAATTCGAACCGGGCGTTGAGTTTTTCTTCCAGGGCAAATTGAGAAAACGGGATGCCGATGTAAGCAGGGTCCTGGTCTTTTGGCAGCAGGTATTTGCCGGCAAACAGGTCCGGATGGGCATGGATGGGCAGGGGGCGTTCCCGGGTCGGGAGCTGCATAAGGCCTCCGGTGTGGTCGAAATGGCCGTGGCTGATCACCACCCCGTCCAGGGCGGCCAGATCTATTTTCAGGGCTTCGGCGTTATGGGCCAGGCCCAGTCCCTGGCCCGTGTCCATGAGCAGGTTGGTGTCCGGGGTTTTTACCAGAGCGGCGAACCCGTGTTCGCCCATGATATTTTTGGCCATGTGGGCCCGGTTTTCACAGATGATGGTGATGCGGGTATGGGTCATGGGGATAGCTCCTTTGTATGAATGTCAGATGCGGGTGCGGTTGCCGGGCATGGTGGCAACCAGGTGGATCACGCTGATGGACCGTTCCAGGAACCCGCCTTCACAGTAGCACAGGTAAAATTCCCACAACCGCCGGAACCGGCGGTCATACCCCAGGCGGGAGAGGGTGCCGGAAGCGGATGTGAACCGCTGCCGCCAGTCGTTGAGGGTTCTGGCGTAGTCAAATCCAAAATCGGTAAGTTTTCGAACCCCCATGCCGGTGTGGTCCGTGAGCACCCGGAGCAGGTGGTGGTTGGCGGGCAGGCAGCCCCCGGGAAAGATGTGGCGCTGGATGAAATCCACGCTTTTAAGATAACTGTGGTACAGCTGATCCTGGATGGTGATGGCCTGGATGAGCATGATGCCGTCGGGTTTGAGCAGGGATTCGCAGGTTTTCATGAACACGGGCAGGTACCGGTGGCCCACCGCTTCTATCATTTCGATGCTCACCAGTTTGTCATACTGCCCTGAGAGCTCACGGTAGTCGGTTTTCAGCAGGGTGATCCGGTTTTGGAGGCCCAGGGCGTTGATGCGGCGCTGTGCTTCGTCATACTGGGCATCGGAGATGGTGGTGGTGGTGACGTGGCACCCGTAACGGGAGGCGGCATGGATGGCAAATCCGCCCCAGCCCGTACCGATCTCCACCACCCGGTCTTCAGGGACCAGGTGCAGCTGTTGACAGATCACGTCCAGTTTATGAACGGCCGCCTCTTCCAATGTGCTGGTTTCATGAGGGAAAATGGCGGCGGAATACATCATTGCCGGGTCCAGAAAGGTCTGGTACATGTCGTTGCCCAGATCATAATGGGCCAGGATGTTCTGTTTTGCGCCATGCTTTGAGTTGTGCCGGCGCAAATGTCCCAGCCGGAAAAGGGGCCTGACCAGCCGGGCCAGCCGGTTTTCCATCTGTTCCATGACCGGCTGGTTCTTCACGATGATGCGGATCACGGCGGTGAGATCATCGGTGTCCCACTGCCCGTCAACATAGGATTCTGCCGCGCCGATGGAGCCGTCAACCGCCACCCGGGTGAAAAACGCCGGGTCATGCACCTGGATGACGGCCTCGGGGCTTTTGCCTGGGCCGAATGCCAGGGTCCGGTCGTTTTCCCGGATGATGAGCCGGCCGTATGCCAGGTGGTTCATCATGTTCAGTACCATGCGGCGGGTCCAGTTTCTGGGCCGGGCCGTGAACACGGTGCGGGCAGGGGACATTTGTCCAGGAGAGGTGACAGACTTCATAGCAACTCCTTTTTGCAGGGGACATAGGGAACATAGGGGATTTTTTTCAAAAAGATCCGGGCGGCCTGCCAGTAGACCCCCAGGATGATAAAAACGGTCATCACCGGTTTGCGCAACAGTACCGGCCGCACCGATTGACGGGTGAGCGGCTGTTTTTCCAGGATCACGAAGGCATCGAATATGTGTCCCCGGGGGTCGTCCACCCGGATTTTAATGGTGGCCCTGTCTGCCGGCGGCGGAATGACAGACCAGCGGTAGTGCTGGTGAACCGGGTTGAACGGGGACACATGAAACACCTTGGGGTTGTCCGGAGTCAGGGAGAGGGTAAGGTCATGGGCGTAATAGTGGCGCTCGTTCCAGGGGGTGTTGGACACCTCGGCCAGCAGGTGGGTGCAGGTGTGGTTCCGGTCATAGCCAAAGTAAAAGTTCACCGGACTGAAATACAACCCCAGGGTGCAAAGATTCATCAGGCCGCACACAGGGCCGGTCACGGGTCTGCCCGTAAGTTTTGCCATCTTTTTTTTGACGCTGACATGCAGGGGCTCATGGGCCGGCCCCAGATAGTCGGTGCGCCGGAATCGGCTCAGGGCGAACCGCTGGACTGAAAACCAGGGGGCCAGGTCCGGCACCCGGTCCAGTTCATCCAGGTTCAGAAACCACATGAAAAACCGGTAGCTGAAACGGTGGTGCCGGGGGGTGTGGCGGTGGTGGAATACCCGTCCTTTGTAGAGCGCGGATTTCACGGGGTCACCCCCAGGGCCTCACACACCCGCTGGGCGCTTTTCACCCCGTCTTCGTGGAACCCGTTGAACCAGTAAGCCCCGCAGAAATGCAGCCCCCCGGGTCCGGAGATGCGGTCCCACTGTTGCTGGGCGTTTACCGTGGCCGGGGAAAAGGCCGGGTGGGCATAGGTGAAGTGCTGCAGGACGTTGTGCGCATCAATGTCTTGGTTCAGGGTGACCAGGCAGGTGGCGGGCAGATCCAGCTGCTGCAATATGTTCATGTTGTAGGTCAGGGTGGTCCGGGCGGTGTGGTCCGCAGAGAGGTTATAGTTCCAGCTGGCCCGGGCTCTGGGGGTTCGAGGCAGGATGCGGGTGTCGGTGTGCAGGACCACCTGGTTGTCGATAAAGGGCAGGTTTTTCAGGATCTGTTTTTCCGCGTCTGTGGGGGCATCCAGAATTGCCAGGGCCTGGTCGGCATGGCAGGCCAGGATCACATGGTCGAACATTGCTTCATCTGCAACGGTCATAACCCGGATGCCGGCGGATTCCCGGATAATTTTTCTCACCGGGGAGGACAGATGGATTTGTTCGGCAAACCGGGCCGTGATTTTCGGGATATAGGACCGGGATCCGCCCGTGATGGTGTACCACTGGGGCCGGTCCATCAGGTTGAGCAGGCCGTGGTTGTTAAAGAACCGGACAAAGAAGGTCAAAGGGAACTGCCGGATGTCATCCAGGCCCATGGACCAGATGGCCGCCACCATGGGAAACAGGTAGTTGTCCCGGAACAGGGACCCGAACCGGTGGGCATCCAGGTACTCCCCGAGGGTCTGCCAGGTCTGGGCCGCAGATGTTTTTTTTACCTGCCGGTTGAACCGGACAATATCCATGAGCATGTGCAGAAACGAAGGGGACACCAGGTTTTTGCGCTGGGCGAACAGGGTGTCAAGGGTATGGCCGTTGTATTCCAGGCCGATGGCATCATTGCGCACGGAAAAACTCATCTCGGTTTTCTGGAAGGGCACTGCCAGTTCATCCAGCAGGCGCATGAAATTCGGATAAGTCCGGTCGTTGAACACAATGAACCCGGTGTCTATCGCACAGGGAACCGCTTTTACGGTCACGTCCACGGTGTGGGTGTGGCCGCCGATGTAGTCATTGGCTTCGAACAGGTGCACCTGGTATCGGGAGGACAGGTAATGGGCCGCTGTCAATCCGGCAATGCCCGAACCTATCACGGCAATTTTCTTCATGAGCCCAGCCGCTTTTTAATGGTTTTAACAAGGCTGCCCAGCACCGGCACATGTTCATACACCATTTCCCCAAGGTCGAAATAATCCCGGTGCTGGACCACCTTGCCGTCTGGGGCAAATGCCAGCCGGCTGCAGCCTGAAACAGCAATGGTCCGGCCCTTTGCCAGCCTGGGATGGGAAAAATGCATGGTCCAGGTTAAAAATGCCTGGCCCCTGTTTTCCAGGTGGGTATGAAATTCAAAGCGGATGGACCTGACATTTTCATACAAAGCGGTAAAATATAGTTTCAGGCTGTTCAGCCCGTCAAGGGAATGGGCTGGATCAGCAAATTGAATTTTTGGGTGGTAGATGGTATCAAGCAGTGCCAGATTGTTTTTGTCCAGCTGGTTGTATGTTTCCATGAATTTGTCTAATGGTGCCATTGCAAAACCTTTGTTATGACATGGGTCTTTTATCCGGGAAAATTTTTGTCTGCAGCATCGGTATGCACCGGTTTTGGACTGGTCTGAAAAGAGGTGGCAAAGGCCTGGCCGTTTTGTTCAAAAAACACCACCCCGTCCAGGTATCCCACGTCCCCGGCATCTTCAGGGGTCAGCCCCAAAACAAATTCCTTTAAGGGAAAGATATTCCAGTCATGGGACACGCAGATGGCTATTTCGGTTTCTTTGAGATCAGCGATTCGGTCCAGCATGAAAGTGGTGAGGGCAGCAGTGGTGGTTCCGGGATTTTCCATGATGGTTTCATCAATTTTCCCGTCAAACCAGTTCCGGATATAGCGCTGGGTACCCTGTTCCTTTAGCAGGGCCAGGGCGTTGTCAATATTTTTTATATAAAATGGTGCCAGAAGCTTATGGGATTGGTTGTGCGGCAGTTCCAGACCATGCCGGCGGGAAAATCCCTTGTCAATGAGATAAGCGGTTTCAATGCACCGGCCGAACAGGGAAGAATGCAGTCGGGGCAGGGGGGTTGTCGGCAGGTTCTGCCCCATTTCCAGGGCATATTGCATGCCTGCCGATGTCAGGCCCATGAAGGGTTCGGTGCCCGGCGCAGTGGAATACAGCCGTTCTGAGTGCCGGATGATGGTGGCAATTTTTGTGATGCCCTGGTGCTGCAGCTGCTGGATCACGGTGAGGGTCTGGTCGGATCGGACGGGGTATTCTCGGTTCATGACTGCGGGTAGTATCTCCTTTGAAACTTCATGAAACAAATGATATATATTGCATCCATTTCTTACGCCATGCTATAGGTGCTGTCAACTGCAAGTTTTTTACAAATGTACAACCAGGGAGGATGGATGTCCAGTCAAATCAATCTTATCGGGGTGCCCATGGATTTCGGCCAGGACCTGCGGGGAGTGGATATGGGGCCGGCTGCTGTCCGGTACACCGGCCTGATTTCCCGGCTCCGGCATCTGGGCCATACCGTCAGGGACCGGGGGGATATCAGCATCCCCATCCGGGATGATGCCGTGCAGGAGGTGGTGCAGGAAAAAAAATACCTGGAAGAGATCACCCGGATCTGTGAATCCATATACACCTTGGGACATCAGGTGGTCAAAGAGGGGGATTTTCCCCTGTTTGTGGGGGGAGACCATTCCATTGCCGTGGGAACAGTGGCGGCAGTGACCAGACAAGATGAGCCCATGGGCCTGATCTGGATCGATGCCCACGGGGATATCAACACCCCGGACACCTCCCCTTCGGGCAATATTCACGGCATGCCCCTGGCCATCCTCATGGGGGATGGCCACAAGGCGCTTGTGAACGTGGGCCGGGCAGGCCCGAAAATCCAGCCGGAAAACGTGGTCATGATCGGCCTGCGGGATCTGGACCCGGTGGAAAAAAAGCGGTTGAAAAAATCGGGAATCACGATTTTCACCATGCGGGATATCGATGAGCAGGGCATCTCCTCTGTGGCCAACAAAGCGGTCATGAAATTTGCCCATCTCAAGCGCATCCATCTCACTGTGGACATGGATGCCCTGGATCCGGTGGAAGCCCCGGGCGTGGGAACCCCGGTGCCCGGCGGCATCACCTACAGAGAAGCCCACCTGCTCATGGAAATCCTGGCAGATTCGAAAAAAGTGACATCCATGGATCTGGTGGAGATAAACCCCATCCTGGATGTGGCCAATAAAACCGCCAGGCTGGCTGTGGAACTGACCCTGTCCGCCCTGGGAAAAAGTATTTTGTGAGCCTTGCCGAGTATCTTGCTTCATTGAAAGCCTATAAAGGGTTTGCCGGAGACATCGTCTGCCACAGGACGTTGGATACGGTTCCTGCCAGGTTTGCACAGCACTGGCCGGATTTCACCCATGACCTGACCCCTTTACTGAAACAGCTGGGCATTACCCGGCTGTTTGTCCACCAGAAAGCAGCCATGGACAGGATCCTGGCCCGCACCCACACCGTGATCGCCACCCCCACAGCCTCGGGCAAAAGCCTGGTGTATAACCTGCCCGTGGTGGACCAGCTTTTGTCCGATCCTGCATCAAAGGCCTTATACCTGTTTCCCTTAAAGGCCCTGGCCCGGGACCAGCTGGATACGGTCCAGGACCTGCTCCAGCGCGCCAGCGCCCTTGATCCGGCTTTGCCGGAGTTGCGGGCAGCCGTGTATGACGGGGATGTGTCGGCCCATTACAAGGCCAAAATCCGCAGGGACCCGCCCCATGTTCTGCTCACCAACCCGGAAATGCTGCACCTGGCCATGCTGGCCCACCACCATCTGTGGGAGGATTATTTCCGGCACCTGACCCATGTGGTCATTGACGAGGTCCACACCTTCCGGGGGGTGATGGGCTCCAACATGGCCTGGGTGTTCCGGCGGCTGCTGCGCATCTGCCGGCTCTATGGCGCAGACCCGGTGTTTGTATTCTGTTCCGCCACCATTGCCAACCCGGCAGAGCTGTGCCGCCGGCTCACCGGCCTGGATGTGGCGGTAGTGGACAAAACAGGGGCCCCGGCAGGACAAAAGGATGTGCTGCTCATGCGGGGAATGGAAGGTGCAGCCCGGACAGCCACCGCCCTGATCCATGCTGCCGTGCACCGGAACCTGCGGGTTATTGTATATACACAATCCCGGAAAATAACCGAGCTGATCGCCATCTGGGCCTCCGGGCGGGCAAAAAAATTCAGGGACAAAATAAGTGCATACCGGGCCGGGTTTCTGCCCGAAGAGCGGCGTTTCATTGAAAAGCAGCTGGCCACGGGTGAGCTGCTGTGCGTGGTGTCCACCTCAGCTTTGGAACTGGGCATTGACATCGGAAACCTGGATCTGTGCATCCTGGTGGGGTATCCCGGCACCATCATGTCCACCTGGCAGCGGGCCGGCCGGGTAGGGCGGGACGGCAAACCATCGGCCCTGGTGCTCATAGCCCATGAAGATGCCCTGGACCAGTATTTCATGAACCATCCGGATGTGTTTTTTGAGATGCCCCCGGAAACAGCGCTCATCAACCCGGACAACCCCATGATCAGCCAGGCCCATCTG
>JAABTU010000506.1 GCA_011389715.1 Desulfotignum sp. | reverse complement strand
GGGTCCGGTCCCGATGCAATGAACTACTGGCGCAATCCCGGGGCCGTGCCCGGAGAATTTCTCTATGAGAGCAGCGGCATCCGCAGAGGGATGGCCACTGTCACATGGATCAAAGAGCTGCTCGGTTCCGACATCATTGCGGCAGCACAGAAAATGCATCTTTCCCCCGAGGCCTATATGAATGTCGTGGCAGCGGATGTCCCTGTGGGATGTGACGGGCTTTATACGGTTCTCAACTGGCTGCCCCATCCGGCACGTCTTCATGAACGGGGCATGATGATCGGCTTTAACAGCACCCACAAAGGAGCGCATATGTTCCGCTCGGTTCTGGAGGGCATTGCCATGACCATGAAAAATAATGCCCGGGCCATGTGTGATGAAATCGGGGTGCCGCTCACCAGTATTGTGGTCAGCGGCGGCGGTTCAAACGGGGAGCTGTTCATGCAGATCTTTGCCGATGTCTTCGGGGTGCCGGCCCACCGGAATGTGGTCAACGGTTCCGCCAGCATGGGGGCGGCCATTTGTGCCGCCCTGGCTTTAGGCATATACAAAGACAGGCAGGCGGCCATTGACAATATGGTGCACCGGAAGGACACCTTCACACCTGTCAAGGAGAATGCGGCACGCTACAGCCGGATCAACACAGAGGTCTACCAGCATATAGTTCCGGCCACCGACGATTTGTTACAAAAGTCACATCGCATCTTTAACGCGACATAAATTTCCCGGTTCAGCATGTCAGGTGAAAACAGGCGGCCACGCCATTTGAGTCACCTGCAAGCAAATTGAATTTTTCTGCTGCCCGCTTTGAGGACATGACCATAGCGGTTACTCCTTTTTCCTTAAGCTCGGAAATGAGCGTGGCATGGGGTTTCATGAGGCCCGGTTTTCCGGTGCCGATCACAAGGGTCTTAGCTTGGCTGTCTAGAACCGCTTCCAGGTCGCATAACGCCAGCCGGTGGCCGGATTTTCTCTGCCATGGACTCAGAACAGTACCGTCCGGCAGGATAATAAGATCTTTGCGAAATGTTTTTCCGTTGATTGTCATTTTCCCGAATGAATAGGAATCTATCATGGCATCTCTTCCTTTTTTACCTCCGTAAATTATGTGAACCACTATAACGGTGTGATGCCATGCTGTCAATTTCAGACGGCCTCAATCAATGGTTCCAAGGACTGGTTCATGATATCATCCGGTTCAGATATCAACTCAACAAGTTTTTCTTTGAAAAAATTGCATCAAGTCTTCATGATAAATTAATCAGTATGTCTAAAAATTTGGACTTACTGGTTTTTTTTTAATGGGCCTTCTGAATGGTGTCACCGATTTACCTCTTTTCATGCAGGATCTCGACAATGGGAAGTTCCCATGATGCCACTTTTTCAAGGTTGCCGTCATAGACTTCTCCATCTGTTTTCTGCCGCCGTATGATACCCAGTACCCGGGCCTGCAAAATGGTTTGCAGCTGGTTGTGCCATTTTGATTTTCCTTTGTTTGAAAGCCGTGCAATGGATTGGTGATCTTTGTTTTGAATATAAATGTGGTTGTTTTTTTCAATTAAAAAAACTTTTTCCATGGGTTCAAGGGATGAAAGCGCTTTATGAATCACATGCTCTTTTGGGAATAAACCGGCATAGGAAAGAAAAAGGTCTTCCAGTCCGAGGATCGAAATGGTCAATTCTTCATTAAAGCCATTGATATCCGACGCTGATGCTGTTGAGACATGGGTGAAATCACTTTGTTCCAGAAACCGTACATGCAGGTTTGGGGAACCTTGCATCCGGCAGGCGTAAACAGCCTTTTTTGCCCGTGTCATGGCAACAAAATACAATCGCCTCTCTTCTTCTATATCCTGTTGTTTCCACCCGCCGTCCAGAATGAACACAACGGCAAATTCCATTCCTTTCACACCATGGGCTGTGCTAAGAAAAACACCGGTCCCTGTCTTGTGTTCCCGCTTTTCTTCCAAAAGGGTTTCAAGCACAAAATCTTTTGCCCGGGCAATGGATATTTTTATGTCAGAGTTGATGGCACACCACGATTCAAGAATCTGTTCAATCTGATCTGTCCAGGTGTTTTTCTGTTTGAATTCCCCAAGAATTCTCTGTTTCAGGTCAAAAGGTGTGATACTCTCTTTTTTATGGTCTGCAAGATACTGGAGAAACTTCCGGATCTCTCTGACCCGGAGCAAGGGAAACCCTGCACCGCTTTTGATGGAATAACAAAACGGGATATTCTCTTTTGCAAGCGCCATCCTGAGGGAAACCAGAAACGGATATCCCATTCCCTGCCGTGAAACCACTGCAACATCATGGAATCTCATATCAGGATTGTCCGCCATGATCTGCTTTATCTTTTTGGCAGCAAACACTGCCTGGGAAGCAATGTCTTTCACCTGGACAACCTGGACCAGCTCACTGGTTTTGATCGTGTGGAGATCGCGTTCACAAGATTTTCTTTTTGTATTGATCCGGCTGGGAAAATCTGTTTTCATCCGGTTTCTATTCAGGGCAATAAACTGGTTTGCGCTCTGAATGATCGGATAAGAGGACCTGTAATTTTCCACCAGATAAAATATTTTTGCCTGATAATCTTCTTGAAACTGCTTGATGAATTTTACGTTTGCATTTCGAAATCCATAAATGCTCTGGTCATCATCACCCACTGCCATGATGGAAATTCTCGTATCCCGGTCCTGCTCAAGCCTGCCGGTCAAGGCGGATATAAACTTGTACTGGCGGTCATCAATATCCTGGTATTCATCCACAAGAATATACCGGTATTGTGCCAGCAGAAACGCTCTGGCATCTGATTGTTCAATCCCGGCGATCTGTTTTTCTCCCTCTAAAATCGCGACAGCTTCGTCAATAATGGTGTCAAACCCGGCCGCTTTTTTTTTTGATTTACGGCCCGGCTGGTTTTCCAGAAAAGACCGGCCGGTGAGGCGCATGGCAAACCCGTGATAGGTCATGGCCGTCACAGAGCTTGCCCTTGTGCCGGCCAAAGCCCGGATTCTTTTTCTCAGTTCGATCATGGCCTGGTGGTTGAAACACAGAACAAGGATCGAAGAGGGATCAATTGATTTGGCCTTGATCAGCCAGGCACACCGGTGAACAATGGTTTTGGTCTTGCCGGAGCCGGGACCGGCCAGGACCAGTAAATTTTTTTCAGGCAATGCTGCAACAATGGCTTCCTGGGTATGGTTTTCAAGTGACTGGATGATCTTTTTGTAAGCCTCTGCAGTCATGGCTGTTTGAATAAGTGTTTTCTCTTTCGGGAAATGCTGCTGGATAAACAGATCATAGGAGGATGAAAAATAATCACTGACAAACCCCAGGGCGGTTTTGATTTTTTCAAGGCCCAGGCGGGCATATTTTTCCATCACATGCACCTGCACATTTTTCTGGGCATAGTGGTGGGACAAAGGTTCATAATCGCCATGTGTATATTGTCTTTTGCGGCTTTCCGGCAGCATGGTCAACGTCATTGCCTGGCGGAACACGCCAAGTCCGTTCTGGAGGGTAATCACCTTCATGTCATGCATGAACAAAAGACTGCGTTCAACCAAGGCCTTGTGATCTCCTCTGTATCCTGAAAGAAAAACATCAGACTGCATCTCTTTTATGATATGGGAGAAAAAAAACTCTGCCACCACCTGGGCCTGTCCCTGCTGCAAAGGCTTTGGCAGGGCGGATATGATGGTGTTAAGGCAGAGCCTTGAACAATTGTGGCGCAACTGCATTCTTTTCTCAATGGTCTTCCAGGGGAATTTCACATACACCATCTGCTGCTCAGCCCCTTTTCTCCCGGCTATTTTCAGGCTCTTTCCCAGGCTTTCTCCTTTATCATTGGCAAGGGTGCGCAAGATTTTACCGACAATCTCGGTATTTGCCTGATCACATCCCTTGTCCTTCAACCGCTGGGACATCAGCCGCAGGTGGATGACATCAACCGATTCCTCTGACACGCCTGCGTTGGGGGACAACTCCTCCATCAGCGCAAGCATCCGGGTTTCCATCTCCAGAAAAGATTCCAGCAGTCTTGGTGCGCTCCCCTGTCCTTTGGGTTTGACAAAGGCGGTCATGAGAACCCCCTCCTTTATCAGGCCCATATCCGCCATCTGGGATAAAAGCCCGATAACAAACCGTGTATCCAGATATTCTTCCGGCAGGTTTTCGATCATTCCCAGATTGGCGCAGATTACGTCTGCAGATAATACAGCATCCTTATCCGCATTGAACAAGGTCATCAGAATCGTTTTAAACACCCTGGCCATCATTTTGGAAAGGTTCAGTGCCGCCATCTTTTCATCCGCTTCTTTCATATCCCGGACAAGGGGCCTGCCTTTAAAAAACAGCGTCTGGTTGAAGGAGCGCTTTAAAAACCCTTTTCGCTCAAGCCAGCTGACGCCGGTTTTTGCCCGGCCGTCATCATCAGTCAGGTCGGGATAACCGATCAGGCGCATGATCTCCCCCGGGGTAATAACGATCTCCGGGGTTTTTGCCCCCTTTTTTTTCAGGATATTCAGGATTTTTTTGATATCTTTTAATGAGAGTTTTGAATAGGCATTTAATGAAAACTGATTTTCAATATCTTCTTGTTCATACAAAAGGATGCAGTCAGCAGGGGCTGTGTCCCTCCCGGCCCGGCCCGCTTCCTGGAGATAATTTTCAAGGGAGCCCGGAATATCGGCATGAATGACCAGACGGATATCTTTTTTGTCAATCCCCATACCAAAGGCATTGGTCGCACAGATCACCAAAACTTTTCCGGAGACAAAATCATCCTGGATATTTCGTTTGTCCGGCTCGCTTCGTCCAGCATGAAATGCCTGAGCTGTAATTTCTTTTTCATTCAGAAATTCACTGAGTTCTTCTGTTTTTTTTCTGCCGGCACAATATACAATGGCAGAGCCGGCACCGTTGAAGACGCTTTCTTTAAGACAATTGAAAATCACATCATATTTTTCATTTTTTGTCACCGGCCATACCTGAAAACTTAAATTTTCCCTTTGCACCCCGCTGATAAAAGTAACCAGATCAAGCCCGAGCTTCTCTGTAAAGTGACTGCGGATCTCTTCAATCACATCCTTTTTTGCGGTTGCCGTAAACGCACCGATAAGGGGAGGGTGGTTTGCATTTTTGCTTTGTTCTGAAATAAATTCGGCAACATGCAGATAATCAGGTCTGAAATCATGCCCCCATTTGGAAAGGCAGTGGGCCTCATCAAAAACCCAGCACCCCACATCCCGTGAGCTGATCAGTTCCGCCACACTGAAATTGCGCAGCTGTTCAGGAGAAATATACAGAATGCCGATATCCCCCAGCCGTACCTTTTCCATTACAGCCCCGCGTTCAGGAAGTGTCAGGCTGCCGTTGACGGCACCAGCCGTCTCCATGCCGGTGGTTTTGTTCAAATTGTCCACCTGGTCTTTCATCAGGGCTTTGAGTGGTGATATTACGATGGTCAGTTCACCGGTCCTGTGATACCGGTGAAGGGCAGGGATCTGGTAGCATATCGATTTTCCGCCGCCCGTGGGTAAAATGCCCAAAAGGGAGTTGCCTTCAAGATTTGATTCAATGATTTCTTTCTGGAGTTGCCGGCCGTCCGGCAGCCTGCGGTACCCATCAAACCCAAAGTATTTTTTCAACAGTTTTTCAGCATCATTGTTTTGTCGGCAATATGCACAATCACTGCTGCCGCAGGCATACCGAAGTTTTGTGATAATCTCGGAAATCTTAGGAAATTCATGTTTCACCCAGGGAGGGATGATGGAATTGCCGCCCGACACCCTGAGCCAGGATAGGGCATAGGCAAGAACAGGTCTTTTTTGCGGATGATCCGACAAATTTTTCCAGATGGCTTCAAAAGCGGTTGTACATATTTTTTTCTGGCAGATCGCGATAAATATCTGTCTGGCCGTATCAGTGTCAGGAACAGATCGCAAAAAAGCGCTGAACAGGTCAAAAATACCGCGCATTTTCCGGTTTTCAGAACAAACCGGCGCAAAAGCAAAGGCATAAAATGAGAGCAACCCGGGGTTGCGCTGATTGAGCAAAGAAAATGCTGCCACCTGATCTTCAAAAACCGCCCAGGCCAGTTTTGCGTCTGCCACCGGGTTGTTTTTGCCGTGCCTGATTAATTTGTAATTTTTTATCAGCTTATGGTAGGGATTTTCCGGAAATGCCAGCGGAGACAGATACAGGGTATCGATGACCGGCAAACGCAGTATCGGCGCATCCGGTAAAATTTTCTTTACAAGCGCAAGATCATGGTTGATGATGTTGTGGCCCAGAACACAGTCAGCTTCGGATGAAAAGACCGACAGTTCCCTTAAGGCGGCCCTGGTGTCTGTGATACCTTTTTTTTCAAAAGTATTGCCGTTAAAAACAGCGCCTGCATGAAATATATCTTTATTGGGAACGGCTTCAAAATCGATAACAAGGGCGTGTTTGAACTGCGATAGAATCTGTTTGCCTAAAACCGCAGCCGGTTTGACATCTTCACTCAGAAGTGTTGTATCTAAAACAGGCTCTGCCATAACGCTCCGCTTTTTCAGAAACAGAATTTTCCAGAAAATCAGCCAGAGAATATACGGTCCGGCCGTTGAGCCTTGTCGTGGTTGCCGCCATGACCAGGGCATTGAGGACCGCTTCTTCGGTACATTCGGCAACGGCCCGGAATACGCTGTTCAGAAGGTTTTCATTTACCCGCGGCAACGTGACAACGGCCCTGTGTTCATAATGGCGGATGCGGCTGGCGGTTGAAAACGCCACAACCAGCTCCCCGCTGCCGGAATCGATGTTCGATCCGGTCCGTGCGACCCCGGTTTGGGCACGCCTGGCAATCCGCCCCAGCTGCCGCTCGCACAGCGGTAGATCCGTTGCCAGGATGATGATGATCGAGCCGTCCGGTACCGGACCGGGCTCCGTGCCGGGCACAGGGCCAAGCAGGGGGCCCAGGTGCCGGCCGCATACTGTCAGGTCCCTTTTTTTCCCCATGTTTGCCAGCACCAGGGCGCCCAGGGTATATTGGTGTGAATCCAGGGGAACCACACGGCTGGCTGAACCGATGCCCCCTTTCAGACCATAGGCGCACATCCCGGTTCCGGCACCAACAGATCCCTGGTCAAATTCAGCAGAGGCATTATCAATGGCCTGCCGGACATGTTCTTTTGTTACATGCATCCCGCGAATATCGTTCAGATAGCCGTCATTGCATTCGCAGATCACAGGATTTACGCTTCCCGTGGTGCTGCCGATATCCGGGTTAAGATCCAGCATGTAGCGGATCAGCGCGTCTGCCGCCGTGCCGATGCCCAGGGTGTTGGTCAGGATAACAGGGGTTTCAAGGAATCCCATCTCATCAATCTGTATCAGTCCCATGGATTTCCCAAACCCGTTGATCACATGGGATGCGGCAACCGGTTTTTCTTGAAACAGGTTTCCCCCATGGGGCAGCACCGCGGTCACCCCTGTCTGGACATCCCCTCTGCTGATGGTGACATGTCCGACCCTGACCCCGCTGACATCCGTGATCAGGTTCATGGGGCCGGGCTGCATCTGTCCCACAACAAATCCATGTTCCCTGGCGGTTCCGGTGTGTTTTGTTTTTTTCATCTCATCCCCGTGACAGGTATCGCGGATTCCAGACAAGCGAATGGTTGCCAGTTTATTTTGATTTGAGATAATTTTTTAAATCTTTATAATAGTTTTCATGAGGTCCGACCATAATCAATTCAAGATCATCTCCCACAAAACGATAAGCCAGCAGATACTGAATCTTTTTTATTTTAAATTTATGGACAAATACACCACGGAGATCCCCCTTTTTCTCCGCACCGGAAGATGGGTCTTCAGCAATTTTGCTCACCTGTTTATCAAGCGCATTTTTTTCCTGCCGGGTGAATTTTTTCACTTTTCGTTCGGAAGATCGGGATTGGAGAATTTTCATTGCCGGTTATCCAAATTTATATTCAGAGGATTCTCCATGCTCCAATTCTGCGATACCAATAAGAATCTCTTTTATCAGGCGGTAGGTTAAATCAGGGTTTTCCTCAGAACATTTCCCAATCCGCGCCCAATGTTCAATCTGTCCAGTTAATGAACGTTTATCGATTTTGCTGAATATTTTGGCTTCCCGAACCAAGTCATCGGTTATTCTTACTGCTGATGTCATTATTGGTCTCCTGTTGTATTTTTTTCAAAAGTAGCACCTTGAGTTGCATAGTGCAACATAAAATTGCATTATGATGATACAGACTGTTCATTATTATTGCCGGCCGATAAAAATTTATCAGCATTTGGGCTCATTGATACGATGGTTCACTCCGGTATACTCGTCAGCATATTCCTGGTTCGATTTGGTCATCAATATCCTGGAAGTTTCCATGCCAGATGTCAAACTCTTCACCCACCTTCCATTTTTCCACATCAGGTCGCGCGTCGAGCCATGCGGTGATCTTATCGAGTTTGGCATCCGGGTCGTCAGAACGACGGCCAAGCTCCACCACCACGTCCAGCTTGTCTTCTTTACCGCCTCCGCCACAATAGCATCCATTTGATTCAATGGCCTCCTCGATGAAGTCGTCAAAAAACCGATCGAACCCATCCTTCCGGTTTCGCACAATGACGAGCTGTCTTCCCCATTCAGTGAATTCACCCAGATGCTTTTTTTTACGCAGCCTTTTTTTCATTTTGTCTCCTCAAATCGAACGTCCGTTTCACCAAGGCCCGGTTTTTTCCTCGGGATATGCCATTTTCCAGTCCGCGTATGTCTGTTGATGGCAATCTCTGTAAAAAGCCATCAACGGCTGATATCCGCCGGTCCGGTAAAATTCCATGAGCAGGGTATTGTATTCCTGCAGCCGTTTTGCCGGAACTGAACACGGCAGCACCCCGCTGTTCATGAACAGGCCGTTCATCATCAGGGTCCCTGTCCGTTTGTTCCCCTCCCAGTGGAACTGGTGATACGCAAAATCCAATGCCAGCCCGTACCCCCTGTCACAGACAAACACAGTGTCATCCTGGGCATTCCTGAAAGACCTTGCCAGCAACTCCGGCAGTTCATGAAACGCCGGCGGGTGATAGGTGAAATCCCCGCTTGACACAGTGACGGCCCCATCTCTGATGATTCCTGGCATTATGGCCTCATCTTTTGCCACAATCTGCTCAAGCTCGCAGGCGGTTTTTTCAGACAGGGTGAAAATCCCCTGTTCAACCAGTGAAATCAGCTTCTCCCATGCCAGTTGCTGCTGTCTGAGCTTGTCATGGTCGGATATCCTGTGCCCCCCGACGGTAATGCCCTGCAAAAAGGTCTGCACTTCCGGAAAAGTGAAGGGCATGCCTTCCAGAGACTGAAAATCATACACCAACTGGGCAAACATTCTTTTGGCCGCAAACACGGCTTTTGTTATGTTTTTCTGCATGTCAACCCGCATGAAATGGGTTAATGTTTTGAGTCATTTTTTTTTGTTATTCCAGGTTTCAAAAAAGCTTCCTTACTGCAAATTTCTGCGTAAAAGTCCCGCTTGATCACGGTGTCCAGTGGAATTAACTGAGAAAATCGACCATATCAGTTTTTGAATAGGCATTGTATCATAAATTTTTTCAGTTTCAAGAAACTCATGCAGTGGATCCTTAACGGGGAAATTATCGGTACTGTCATAAAATCTGGTTGCTCGTATATCCTTGATTGGCAGAACTTTCAGCACCTTTGCAAAGCAAATGTACCGGAAATACAAAATTTTGTATTCCCGACAATCATCAAATGATACATGCCGGTATCCCTCACAGGTAAAGGGATACGCTGGAAATAAACAATCTGACATGCCTGACATATTCACCCGCGAACATGTAACTGAGCCACCTCCAACCAATCTCGAAATTTTTCCGGAATATGCACACCGATTGTGTCTTTT
>JAABTU010000505.1 GCA_011389715.1 Desulfotignum sp. | reverse complement strand
TTCTTGACAAACACCAGGCCCTGGCAGATGAACTTTCTGACATAATGGGCAGCTGGTGAAAGGGGAATCATGGCTGCCAGAACCAACTGCTGGGAATATATGCGGTGCGGCCGGGAAGCCGAAGGCCGGCATGCAAAGGAGCTGGGAATCTGCCCGGCAGCCAAAGACATATCCCATGACGGTACCAACAGCGGCACCTGCGGGGGCCGGTTCTGCTGGGCCGTGGCCGGGACCCTGTGCCACGGGCAGGTCCAGGGCACGTTTGCCGAAAAACAGACCTCCTGTCTGGCATGCGACTTTTACAAACTGGTGCGGGCCCAAGAGGGCAGCGCCAATATCCGCACCAAGTTTTTGCGGTTTATCCACCCGTTTTCCGCATCCCCGATCCTCAACAACCTGGAACTGGTTCAGATCTCCAGAGGCACCCGGTACATCACCCAGGGCAAGCAGGCCCGGACCGCCTACATCATCCAGCAGGGATCCTGCCTGGAACTGGTGGAAAACCAGACAGGCCTGCATCCGGTAGGCCACCGCAGCGAAGGAGACATCGTGGGAATGATTTCTTTGGTCACGGGCGAACCCATGGGGTTTCATGTGGAAGCGGAAACCGACATGGATGCCTGGGCTGTCAGAAAAAGCGATTTTGAACGCATCCCGGCACAGGACCCGGACCTGTACACCTTTTTGACGGAACTGGTGGCGGACCGGTTCGACCGCAACGGCCCCATAGCGGAGCGGCGCATCGGCATGTACCTGATATTCGATATCATCGGCCGGGGCGGATACAGCATTGTATACAAGGCCATTCACCTGGAGCTGGAAAAGCTGGTGGCCGTAAAAATGCTGCGGCACCACCTGTCCATGAACAAAGAATTTCAGGACAATTTCAAAAACGAAGCCCGGCTGATTGCAGGCCTGGACCATCCCAACATCATCCAGGTATTTGACATCACCGCAAAATATAAAACCGTGTTCATTGCCTGTGAATATTTGACCGGCAGATCTCTGGACCAGCTGATCGCGGACAAGAAAAAAATCCGGCCGGATCATGCAGCAGCCTACCTGGAACAGATGCTGTCCGCCATGGCCTATGCCGGGGAAAAAGGACTGGTGCATCGGGACATCAACCCGGCCAATGTAATAGTATCCGACAATCATCAAATCAAACTCATCGATTTCGGCCTGGCCTGCCCTCCGGGAACCGATGACTCGCTAATGGGGGGGAATTTCAATTACCTGGCACCGGAACTGTTTGACGGCGAACCTGCCGATTTTCGCAGCGACATGTTTTCTTTAGGCATTACCGCCTTTCACATGGTCACCGGGCATCTGCCCTATGACACAGATGATCCGGCCAAAATCATGAAACAGATCCGCACCGCCCCCCTGCCGGATCCGGGAAAACTATTAAGAAACCTGCCCCGGCACCTGGTAGAATTCATCTTGAAAGCCTGTGAAAAAGATCCGGACCAGCGGTTTCAGACACCGGGTGTGGCACGGCAATGGCTGGCAGACCGCGCAGCAGCCGTGTCACATGACCGCACATCTGCCGGCCAGATCCCTGTGCTCGGCCCATGCCGCTTTACCGACGGCCGGCATGAAACACAGGACACCCTCAAAAACCGGCATCTGGATATCGCAGGGGCCACCCATATCGGGCTGAGCCGGAAAACCAACCAGGACAGGTACCTGATCTGCCTTGACACCGGACCGGAAACCACCACCCGTCCCGCCGCCCTGCTGGCCCTGGCCGACGGACTGGGCGGGGCCATCGGCGGGGAGATCGCAGCCGATCATGTGATCCGGCATCTGCTGCATCTGGCAATCTCGGATGATGAAACACCCCTTGCCACGTTAAACCGGTTCTTCATCCAGATGGACCGGGATATCTGCGCCATGGCGGGAAAGGACCCATATCTGAACGGTATGGGGACCACCCTGACATGTGCAGTACTTTGGGATCACACGGTTTTTTGGGTACATTCCGGGGACAGCCGCCTGTACCATCTGAGAGGAAACACCCTGACCCGGATCACCCGGGACCAGACCCTGGCGGATTTTCTGCTCCGGGAAAAAGAGATCACCCTGGAACAGGCCCGGACCCATTACTCCCGGCAAGTGATAGAGCAGTACATCGGGTGTCAGCACCTGACACCCCTTTCAGGTACCTTTACCCTGGATGCCGGGGACATGCTCATTCTGATGTCTGACGGATGCTACCGCCATGTTGCGGAAGAAAAAACAGCAGCCGTGTGCCGCACCTCTGCCACGCCGGCCCGGGCCGCGCAAACCCTTGTCCGACTGGCACTGGATGCCGGGGGCACGGACAATATCACAGTGGTGGTAGCGCAGAGGTTATACGGCTGATTCGGGTGCAATCGTCTGATGGTTTAAACATTTTACGCCGCAGTCCTGGATTCATAATATGGTGACGGCAGCGTTGGATAAACCCGGTACACATGGCGGAAGACCTCTTCGGTCCGGTTCTCCACATCATGGTCTGTGTAATGCGTAACCGGCAGCCCTGAAGATTCTTCCCACAAAAAATCCTGAATGGTCAGTCTGACTGTATCACGGGTGGCTTCTCTGGTCGTCCAGTGATCGATGCGTGATATCCGGGTCTTGATGGTTTCGAGCAGGTTAACGGCAACCGCCTTGATCCGCCTGATTTCCCGGGGCGACAGTTCCGGCTTTTTGAGCAGGTCAAACAGGGCCAGTGATTCTTCATCCAGACCCTCCCGTGCAGCCCGGGTTTGTTCTTCTCCCATCTGCTTTTCAAACTGCATCAGATCTTCAAACGTCTGTTCGATGGTGACCCGATCCTTTTCCCGGTTGTAGGCGGCCACCATCTCTTCGTAGCGGCGCTGGAAATCCATGCGGGACGGGTTCTGCTGAAGCAGTCGCTGAAGACGCTTTTCAATGGCAGCCTTGAGATTTTGCACCGTGGTACGTTTTGCCGGACTGCGTGCAAACTCCTGCCGCAGTCGGTCAAAATCGATACCGCTGATGTCATAGGTTGAGCGATCTTCAACCACCCGGCTTTCCCGGGTTTCGATAACCTCATCCACCACCTGGTGCAGCTGACGGATGATACCGGTGATATCCGCGTCAGCCCGGTCCTGCTGCAAACTTTTATACACGATGTTGATGGCATCGTAATCGGCCCGAAACGCGGACACCCCCTCCACCGGCAGGCAGGCCTTGAACTTGGTGAACACCATCCGGCACATCACTTCAAACCGTTTGCGTGTTTCATCGGTGTCATTGGCCGCTTCCTTGGCCGCCAGGATGGCAGCATTGCGCTCAAAACCGGTCCGGGAAATGATAGCATCCAGACACGCCCCGTTCTCTGTCAGAAATGAACGGAGAAAGGTGATCGCTTCCGCCAGGTCGTCCAGCAATTCCCGGTCCGGCCGGGCCGGATCAGTAGCGTCTCCCCCGGTGCTCCGTCCGTCATCCCCTGCCCCGGCAAAGGTGGCCAGGGCCTTTCTCAGATTTTTCAGAATCCCGCAATAGTCCACGATCATGCCGTTGTTCTTGCCCTCGTTCACCCGGTTGGCCCGGGCAATGGCCTGCATCAGGGTATGGGCTTTCAGCGGCTTGTCCAGGTACAGGGTGGACAGACTCGGCACATCAAATCCCGTCAGCCACATGGCGCAGACAATGGCCACCCGGAAGGGATGTGCCGCTTCCTTGAACGCATCCTCCAGTGCCATGCGCTGCATGTTGGCATATCGGGGCTGTCTGCGCATGGACTCCGGCAGGTCCATCCCCTCCTTGATCAGCCGGCGGTGCGGAATGATGTCCAGGTCCCACTGCCGAAACTTTTCCACTTCTCCCTGCTCTTCACTTACCACCACGGCCATTCGGGTCTCTTGCATCCATTGAATCTGACGACGGCGATACATTTCTTCCTGTTCATCCGTGGACTTGGACAGGGATTTTTCCATCTCACGAATCTTTTCATCCCAGTAAAATGCGATCAGTTTGTGCATCCGAACACAGGTGATCTTGTCGATGCACACCACCATGGCCTTGCCGGTCTCCCAGGCTTTGGCATAATGAAGGACAAAATCCCGGGCCACCTGGTCCAGCCGGGTGCCGGCGGTGAGGATGTGGTAATCACGGGCCAGTTCCTGTTCCAGCCGCTGGGTCACATCGATGTCATCGGTCTCCAGCTCCGCCAGTTTCTCTGCAATCCGGTCATTCAGGTCCCCCACGGCCACACCGAGCTTATCCCCCCGGGCATCATAATACAAAGGTAACGTGGCTTTATCCGCCACGGCCCGCTGGAAATCATACGTGGACAAGTAATCGCCGAACACCCGGCGGGTAATTTCGTCATCCGTGAACAGCGGCGTACCGGTGAATCCGATGCAGCCGGCATTGGGCAGGGCGTTGCGCATGTTCAGGGCCAGGGTCCCATACTGGGTTCGATGGGCCTCGTCCGTGACAATGATAATGTCATCCCGCCGGGTATAGGGTTGATCAGGAGACACTGCCTGGTTGAATTTCTGAATCAGAGAAAAGATATGCGACTTCTGCTGGGTCAGCAGCCGGGCCAGGTCCAATCCGCTGGCGGGCCTGCAGGGATCCCGGTCGGTGTCCACCACACCGCATCCGGCAAAAGTGCGGTATATCTGGGTATCCAGATCCTCCCGGTCCGTGAGGATCAGAAACGTAAAATTTCCGCCCAGCCGGCGATGCACCTTGCGGGTAAACAAGACCATGGAATAACTCTTGCCTGCGCCCTGGGTATGCCAGAACACTCCCAGACGTCCATCCCGTTGCTTCCGTTGCCGGACCGCATCCACGGCCCGGTTGACTCCTAAAAACTGGTGGTTTCGGGCCAGGATCTTTCTGGGCTCTCCGGCTGACTCATCAAACACAATGAAATTTTCCACCAGGTCCATGAAATTGTGTTTATCGCACACCCCCTTGAGCAGGGTTTCCATGTCCACTGCCCCCGGCTCATCCTCGGCCAGGCGCTTCCATTCATGAAAATGGTCGAACCGGCTGGTCACCGACCCGATTTTGGCATCCACGCCGTTGGCCAGTACCACCATGGCGTTGTGATGGAACAGGTGCGGCACCGTGTCCTTGTAATCCGCAAAATTCTGCTCATAGGCAGCCCGGATATCCCTGCTGATATTTTTCAACTCCATGAACAGCAGGGGCAGGCCGTTGACAAATCCCACGATATCTGCCCGACGACGGTACAGGTCCCCCCGAACCCACAACTCCCGCACACAGAGAAATTCGTTGCCGGCAGGTTCCTGGAAATCCAGCACCCGCAGACGTTGTTTGACCCGCTCACCTTTATCATTGCGAAAGGACACCGGCACCCCGTCCCGGATCAGGGCATACTTTTCTCGGTTGGTGGCGGCCAGGGACTGGGTAGCAGAAATGGCAGCCATCTGCCGCACCGCATCCTCATAGGCGGCATCCGGCAGGCCCGGGTTCAGCTCGATCAGCTTGGCCTTCAGGGACCGCGTCAGCACCACTTCCCGGTCCGATGCCCTCCCCAGCAGGCTGTCCGGCCCGAAATCCTCGTTATTGAAAGCTACCACCGATGTCCAGCCCAAAGTTTCCTCCATATAGGCAGCTGTCGTCTGCTGCACCAGGCTGTCTTCGGTGTAGGCACTCATACCGGGATTTCTCCATTCATGAGGCGGGGGAGGAACAAGTCCCGGGCTTGCTGAAGTCGCTGATTACTCTTTGATAATGCATCGATTTGTTTCAAAATGAGTCTCACGTGGTCAGTAAAGAGCCGGATCAATTTTGTTTCAGGCACGACAAATGGTATAAGCTTGAACGTATCTCGAATTATCGCGTCAAAAACAGCCCCGACAGCACGTGACCGGAACTGCTCTACACCTTGAGCAAGTGCAAAATACAAATAATGCTGATTGAGTGGCGGATGTGCTAAAAGTGCATAGCAGGATTGGTTCATAGCCATTTCCGTCTGGGCCAGATTTATTTTTCCGACAGTGCCCCGTGCCGTAATAAATACTGTGTCCTTTGAATAAAGCCTGCTGTTACAATTGCGTAATCCTTCTTCAGTCATATACTTCTCTGTGGCATATGCATATGCATAGCCAGTGGCATCCTTTGGTGTGTAGAAAGGGATGGAACCATTCCAATAATTCGGTATTCTGGTACTCGGTGTTCCGCCACTAAAAATATCCATCACCTCAAAGGCAGTTTTCGTTTGCCACCCCTCCGGCACCCCATCAACGATCCGGACACGCTCATGGCCGGGAAAGCGCATGTGAACGAACCATTCTCTAAAAAGCAGCCGTGCTGATTCTTCCAGCAACTGAATCCGCCGTCGGTTGTTTTCAATCAAGTCATCATAGGTGGAAAGAATTGAGGCAATTTTCTGTTGCACAGAAAGCGGTGGAAGCTGAATCTCAAAATCCGGGAATCTGCTCAAAGGAATTCTGTCCACGGTAGCACCGCTGATAATATTTGCCTCCACAATTGATCGCCATGCTGATGTCAGAAAGTAATAGTGCAGAAAACGGGAGTGAACTTTATGTGGATCAGGTCGAATCAATGCCATTCTGCGGCCCAAACAGCCACGGAAGCCTTCTGGAATCAATGCGTATCTATGAAGCGTTGCTTCGTAGGAAAAAACAATGTCATTTGCTTGCGGTACAACCCGTTTAGTCCATTTTGGAAACTCCTCCTCGGAAACATGCCGGATTGCTGAAAAGTCCAATGAACCTTGAGGGGTTACATTTTTTATTCCAAGAAAAATAGGGCCGTCTTCTGCTTCTTTGGGGGTTGCATGGGGTCCATCATATATGCCTAAAGAAAAATCTTTTATCGGTCCGATTTGAAGATTGTTCATTCTCCATCCTTTCCGCCAAGCTCCGCCTCGATCTCTTCAATACTCGGCAGGCTACCCTTCAACTCATCTGGCAGGGTATCGGTCAGTTGGGTCTGCCACTGAGCCACGCTCATGGGTTTGCTGAAGCCACGCAGGGCATATTCCGCCACCAGTTTGTTCTTGCTTTTGCATAGCAACAGGCCGATGGTTGGCTGGTCGTCAGGATGGCGCAGCAGGTCGTCCACAGCGGAAAGATAAAAATTCAGTTTGCCCACAAATGCCGGATCAAACGGCACTGCCTTCAGTTCCACCACCACAAAGCAGCGCAGTTTCAGGTGGTAGAACAGCAGATCCAGACGAAAATCCTGATCCCCGACTTCCAGCGGCACCTGGCGGCCGACAAATGCAAACCCTATACCCATTTCCAGCAGAAACTGCTGGATGTGATCCATCAATGCCTGTTCAACTTCCCGCTCATTCCGTGGATCAGCCGTGCCGAGGAAATCGAAAAGATATGGATCTTTGAACACCTGGGCAGCTATGTCCGAGTCGGACGGCGGCAGGGTCAGGTCAAAATTGTGGGTGGTGCGGCCCTGGCGCTGGTGTGCCCGGGACTCGATCTGCATCGTCAGAATGTTCCGGCTCCATCCACATTCCAAATTTTTCTTCGCATACCACAGCCGTATTTCAGGGTTATCGAGTTTATCCAGCAATACCTGGTTATTTCTCCATGGAATTTGTGCAGCGGTCCGCTGCACTATTTGCCGTTCCGGCCATGCCTGGGCAAATTTTCGCATATATTTGAGATTTCGGGGTGAAAAACCGGTCATGTCCGGAAACGCCTGTTTCAAATCATGGGAGAGGCGGTCGATGACCCTGGCCCCCCATCCCTGCTGTTCCTGACGTTCCAGAATAATTCTGCCGATATCCCAGTAAAGCAGGATCATGGCGGCATTGGCCGACAGGACAACACGCAGCCGCTCAGACTGAATTCGTTCTTTCAATCCTTCCAGGACCGCTGCATAATCCGCCGGCAACGCACCTTTACCCACCGGGGCCGGAAATCCTGCATCCTGTCTGGCACGGCCGGTGAATTTGCGATCTTTGTCGGTCATATTCCCAGCTCCGCAAAGTTTTTCTTTATGGCGGCAGCCAGCTTCACTGCTTCGGCGTTCAGATCTTCCAGTTCGACATGGATCTCACGCAGGGTTTCTTCAAAATCAAAGTTTTCATCCGGTTCTTCAGGGGTCACGCCCACATAGCGGCCCGGTGTGAGGCTCCAGTCATTGGCAGCGATCTCTGCCCGGTCCACCTGTTTGACCAGCCCCGGCACATCACAAAACCGTGCTTCAGGAAACCGCTGGGTCAGCCAATGGGCCTGTTTCCAGAAATAGCGGACCTGCTTGAGCTGCTGCACAGCAGCCTGCCGGGCAATGTCAGCGGCTTTGCGGGCCAGGAAGATTTCCCGACCAGCCCAGACATCGCTGTCCCGGGCGTTGCGGTCGGTTTCACAGGTATCGATGAGCCGGCAGGCCAGTTTAAAGAGCAGATCGCTCTGCTTGATCAGGCTGCGGCCGGTATCGGACAGCCGGGTCAGCTGATCCACCGCTTTTTTCAGCTCCCCGTTGCCCATGGGTGGCTGCTGCCATGCGGCATTTTGGTCAGCCAGGGTCTTTTGAAAGGTATCCACATCCGCTTTAAACTCCGGAACGGCCCTGTCCAGTTCCCTGACGGGCTCTGCCTGGGGGCCGTCAGGCGGAAGGGTTTCCAGAAATGAGGCCAGGGTACTGCGCAGCTGAGCCAGGGAAGTCAAAAAATCCGGCAGGGGTTCCACCGGGTCGCCATTGTCCTGGTGAGCTGTAAAACAGGCTTCCGCCTCATCCAGGCAGCAGCGGCAGTAACGGGTCACCAGATCCAGATAGTTATCGGTCCGGCCGCGATACAACCAGACAATGGCCAGGATGTTCTGTTCCTGCTCCGGGCTGAAGTCGTATATTTTCCGGGTGACCTTGCGAAAGATGTTCCGGGCATCGATCATCAGCACTGTGTCGCGTTGGGCCGCAGGTTTGCTGCGGTTGAAAAACCACAGTTCGCACGGAACGGTGCGGGTGTAGAAAAAGTTGGACCGGATGGCGATCATGATGTCCACATCCCCGGTTTCCACCAGTTTCCGGCGGAGCTTTGCTTCGTCCCGGCCGGCACTGGAAGCCTGGGAAGACATGACAAATCCGGCCCGGCCCTGGCTGTTCAGATAGCTGTAAAAATAGCTGATCCAGATGTAGTTGCCGTTGGACACCCTGCCTTTTTTGTTGACCCCGGGCAGGCCAAAGGGCAGGCGCGGATCAGTCTTGACCTTTTCTGCATCGATATCATCCACGTTGAACGGGGGATTGGCCATCACAAAATTGGCTTTGCCCGTGAGTTCATGCGGGTCTTCATAATAGGTGATGGCTTTTTGAATATTTCCTTCCAGCCCGTGGACCGCCAGGTTCATTTTGGCCAGGCGGATGGTGGTGGCGTTCTTTTCCAGGCCGTAAAAGGTGAGTTTTTCCACGGGATTTTCCTCCCGGCGTTCAACAAACCGGGCGCTCTGGACAAACATGCCGCCGCTGCCGTTGGCCGGATCCAGCAAAATCCCTTTGACCGGTTCCAGGACATTTGCAATGAGGGAGACCAGGGAGACCGGCGTGAAAAATTCTCCCCCGTCATGGGCGTTCTGGTCGGCAAACTGGGTGAGAAAATATTCATAGATCCGGCCGAACACATCTCCGGACACCTGTTTGAGTTCATCCGGATTCAGGGTGCGCAGCAGCTGCCCCAGCACCTGGTTGTCCAGCTCTTGGTATTCACTTTTGGGCAGAACACCACGAAGGCTTTCGTAATCCGCCTCAATTGATTCCATGGCACCGATGATGGCCCTGGCCCGGTCATCCCTGTCGGTCAAAGCAACCAGATCATCAAACCGGGCATTTGGCTTCAAGAAAATGGCACTTTTCCGGGAAAAATCCGCCTTGGTCAGGGTCCGTTTCTTCCCGCCCCGCAGGGGCAGGCTGTCCTGGATATCTGCCTTCACATCCAGAAACCGGCTGAAGGCATGCCGCAGAAAAATCA
>JAABTU010000515.1 GCA_011389715.1 Desulfotignum sp. | reverse complement strand
GACCTCTACCAGATCGACACCCTTGCGGTTCCGGAATCTGCCGTTGCCAATGCCATCGGGGCAGCTCTGGCCAGGACCACCTGTGAGGTCTCCTTGAATGCCGATACGGAACAGGGTATTGTAACCGCCCATGAGGAAGATTTTGCAGAACCCATCTCAAAAACCTTTTCAGAAGATGACCTCATGGAAACCGCCTTTAACCTGCTGCGGGAAAAAGCCATCAACTCGGGGGCAGACCCTGAAAACATGGATGAGGTGGAGGTGGTGGAGTATCAGAAATTCAATATCGTGAGAAATTTTTCTCCCAAGGGCAAAATATTTCGCACCAAGATGCAACTCAAACCGGGCCTGATCAAGGGCTTTGAAAAAATGTTACACCAAAGAGGAAATCATGCTGAAAGCAATGCATAATACAGGACTGGTATTTTTTCCCGCCTTTGACTGGGCCATCGATCCTACCCATCCGGAACGGGAAGAGCGGCTTTTGTATACCCAGGACCAGGTCACGGAAGAAGGCATATTTGATATTCCGGGAATTATAGAATACAAACCTGCCCTGGCAACCCCCAAAGATATCCAGCGGGCTCAGTTCTGTGTGCCGGATGAACAGACCATCACCACGGAATCCCATCTCATCAGCGCCGGCGGGGCCAAGGTTATTGCGGATGCGGTCATGGGCAAGGAAGTACAAAACGGGTTCGCCCTGGTGCGCCCCCCCGGACACCACTCCATGCGGGTATCACACGGGGGACGGGGATTCTGCCACATCAATATTGAAGCTATCATGGTGGAATATATCCGGACACGATACAATGTCAAACGCATTGCCATCATTGACACCGACTGCCACCACGGGGACGGTACCGACAATATCTTCTGGCATGACCCGGACGTGCTGTTCATCTCCATGCACCAGGACGGACGGACCATGTTTCCGGGAACCGGATTTCCCGGGGAGCTGGGAGGCCCCAACGCCAAGGGCAGCAACCTGAACATTCCCCTGCCGCCCGGAACCTCCACCGAAGGGTATCTGTATGTGATCAACCATTGTGTGCTCCCTGTTCTGGATGCATTCAAACCGGATCTGGTGGTCAACTCGGCAGGCCAGGACAACCATTACACCGATCCCTTGACCAATATGAATTTCTGCGCCCAGGGATATGCCCAGCTCACCACCCTGTTAAAACCCGACATTGCGGTGCTGGAAGGGGGATATGCCATAGAAGGGGCCCTGCCCTATGTCAACCTGGGTATTATTCTGGCCATGGCCGGCATTGATTACACCGGGGTGGTGGAACCGGATTACAACCCGGAAAAGCTCAAACAGTCTGTGAGCATTACCGACAAGATCAAGAAAACCATTGACCAGATCAACGGCTTCTGGGCCCAGCGACACCAGCTGCGCGATGCTGCCGGCACCCCCGGAGAACTGCAGGTGCGGCACCGGGAAATCTATTATGACACAGACAATATCTTTGAACGCCAGAAAGAACGGGTCATAATCTGCAGAGACTGCGGCGGCAGCTTTGAAATTGATTCCAGGGCCATGCCGGGCCTTCACATTCTGGGGGTGCATATTCCCATCAATGCCTGTAAAACCTGTATTGAAAAGGGGTATGAATTTTTTGAATCCGCCCCTGCAGGCACATATGACCGTATTTATCTGATGGATCGGCCCAAAGATTCCTATCATACCAAATAGACTGTCCAGGCAATGAGTCAAAGCGGTACCGGTATTCATCTTGAAACCAGATCCCGTGTGATACAGCGCATGCGGGATTTTTTTGGCCGGCACGGTTACCTGGAAGTGGAAACCCCGGTCAGAAGCCCTGCCATTATTCCGGAAGCCCACATCGATCCAATGACCGCAGACGAACAATTTCTCATGGCATCCCCGGAACTCTATATGAAACGGCTGCTGGCCAGAGGGTATCCAAAAATATTTCAGATCTGCAAATGTTTCCGGAAAAATGAAAGGGGGCGCCTGCACCTGCCTGAACTGACCCTGCTGGAATGGTATGGGACCGGTGATACCTACCTGGATCTCATGGACCAGTGCCAGGCACTGGTGCGGCATATCGCCGCGGGTCTGGGGTGTGGATCGTCCATTTCCTACCAGGGGCTTACCCTGGATCTTGCCGCCCCTTTTGACCGCATGACCGTGCACCAGGCATTTGAACGGCATGCCCCCAAATCCTGCGACCAGGCCCTGGCAGATGACAGTTTCCATGAGATCATGGGGTTTGCGGTGGAACCCTGCCTGGGCAAAGAGCGGCCGGTTTTTCTCATGGATTATCCCGTCTGTCTGGCCAGCCTGGCAGCCCCCGGCTTTCGGAATCCGGACCTGGCAGAGCGGTGCGAGTTTTATATGGCCGGCCTTGAACTGGCCAACGGATTCACGGAATTAACAGATGCAAGGGTGCAGCGCCGGCGGTTTGTTACGGAAAACATTATCCGGGCTGGTCAGGGACAAGAAAAGCTGCCCCTGCCGGAGATATTTCTTTCAGAGCTTGATGCCATGCCCCCGGCTGCCGGGATTGCCCTGGGTGTTGACCGGCTTGTGATGCTTTTTGCCAATGCCCCCTGCATTGACCAGGTGGTGGCGTTCCCCCCTGAGATCTGCTGATTCTCCTGTTGAAAAAACAGCACGAGATATTTGCTTATATGAAAGCTGTTAGCGTTTAGCTGTTAGCGTTTAGCTGTTAGCCTTCAGTACTCAGTTACGAACTTCCCGCAAAACAATTACAAATTTTTCCCTGCTGGTCACTACCGGCTATTGCCTTTCATGTTTTTTTGTATCTGCAGGACATGGGTGTTACTGTGAAACCCGTGCCTGGGTGCGGCAAAACCAGTACATGATGCCGCAGCCGACAAAAAACAGCACGATAGCCCACAGAAGCTGGCCATCTGCGGAAGGCAGGATATTGACATTGGTATGCACCGGGACATTTTCGAAAATGGTGACAGCACCATCCTGTTTCACATACTGCCGATCTATCATAATCACCTGCTTAAAGGGCCACAATGCCCAGAGGGATCCGGCCATCAACCCCAGAAGAAATGCCATGGTGGCATCGTAATACCGTGTGAGAACATAATTCACCAGCCGTGCGAACAACAGGCCGCCGAATACAATCCCCAGTGTAAAACTTCCCAGAAACAGCATGGTGTCCAGGTGGAAAAATTTCACCGCTGAGATCGCGGAAAGCACATCAAAATATGCCCCCATGAGGATCAGCACCAGCGAGCCGCTGATACCTGGCAGCACCATGGCGGAAATGGATATCGCACCACACAGGCCGGCATACAGATATTCTTTCACCGTATACCTGCCGGAAAAGAGTAGTGGATTTTTTTTTGCACCATCCAGGGATTCATCCATCTTTTCTAGTTCATACCGGGTCTGGTAATAGTCAGATTTTTGTTTCACCTTGTCATAGGGATTGACCTGCATGTAAACGACCATTGTCACAGCAGCCCCCAGGATTACAAAAAAAATCAGGGACACCCGCAGGTTCCTGAACATCTTTGCAGGGATCAAAATGGACACCAGGATCAGTCCGAAAAAAAATGCATAGGTCACAGAAAAATGCTGCACCAGAAGATATGTCATCAAAGTGGAAAGCCCGAAAATGGCAGCTGCCGCCCCGATAATCAGCTTAAACAAAAAGATGAAATCATTTTGTTCCAAAAATACCACAATGGCACGGGCACTGCCATGTCGGCCCAGACGTTTTATAAACCCTGCACCAAGGCCCATGGTCTGGCACACAAGCGGCTTATTGATGCGGTTCAAAACGGCAAAGACCCGTTCATAGATATTGAAGATCAGCAAAAAGGTACCGCCGGAAACACCAGGGATAATATTGGCCGTCCCCAGACAAAACCCCATGAGCAGCTCTTGTAAAAAAGAGGGAACAATTTTTCCCGGATATCGGAAAAGCACGTTTTTATTCATTCCACCCATGCTGTCCGATGAGCTTCACAAAACGGCATCCCCCCAGGCTTTCTTTTTGTATTCCGGTTTCGGTCTTTGTGAGTTTCACAAGGTCCTGGGAAAAATGCCCCCCCACCGGCATGACCAGACGACCGCCCAATGCCAGCTGATCCACCAGGGGGGACGGGATCTGGTTTCCCCCGGCAGTCACCATGATGGCATCAAACGGACTTTCCTCCTTCCACCCCTGGGTGCCGTCGGAATACCGGGTCACGATATTATGAAACCGAAGCCTGTCAAAAAGTGTTCGGGCCTGCAAAAATAGCGGGTGGTTACGTTCGATAGTATACACCCTGTAAACCATTTTGGCCAGGATAGCGGCCTGATAACCGGATCCGGTACCGATTTCAAGCACGCGTTCAGATCCTTTCAGATCCAGGCTCTGGGTCATCTCTGCTATGATATAGGGCTGGGAAATGGTCTGGCCCTCACCAATGGGCAGGGGGAAATCCCCATAGGCACTGTCCACAAGGGCCTCACTCACAAACAAATGCCGGGGCACCTCATTCATTGCCTGAATCACCAAAGGATCGGCAACCCCCCGGGCAATGAGCTGCCTGTCCACCATGTCTTTGCGCCACCGGGCAAATTTTTTGGGCTCATCATTCATGAACCCCTTCATACCAGCAAGCCCGGCTTCCGTCAAGCAGATAGAGCCACTCATCCAAGACAATCTTGTGTAAAAAAATCATGCGGCAGGTATTTTGATTATACAAGAAATCCCCCGGACAGGTTTTTAGTACCTTACTCCTCAGTTTCTGTTAAAAAAAAACAAAAAAATGAGGAGGGACACTTGGATTAAGGGTTTCCCGCGTTAAATTTTATAGATGACCCGTTTATCTGTAATAATAATATCCACGGTATGTTTTCTGGAATCCATCTGAATCTGGTCCACGATCTGCTCTTCAAAGGCAAGGGATACCTTTCTGCAGGTTTCGGGAAGACGTGTGATAAGCTTGGTATAATAGTTGCTGCCAAGCCCTATGCGGCCCCCTTTGTCATCAAAAGCCAGGCCTGGTATAAAGGCGATATCAATCTCATCCAGAGAGATCTTTTTGCACCTTTCAGGGTCCGGTTCAAGCACATCACTGGCGCTGGGCAGCAGGTCTTTGTCATAATCGATGATTTTACACAGGTGAAACGCGTTTTTTGCATCTGTGAACACCGGGAGTACAATTGTTTTTTCAATGTGAAGCGCTTTTCGTATAATCCTTTCCATGGGGATTTCCCCGCTGCCGGATGTGTGCATGAAAGATACCTGGGATTCCATGAAGTTTGCAAATTCAAATACTTTGTTCTCAATCTGGTAGTATTTGGCTTCCCGCTCCTGTTTTGTAAATGCATCAATCTTTTCAGCCACCTGAGCCAGTATGCTTGTTTTCGTATTTTTCACCTCTTCCATAATCACTTTTCCTTATGGTTACAAAAAATATACCAGAATATTATACACAAGTGCTTGATTGTCAACATGCAATAATCATTGACTGTTCATATGTCCCATGCTATTTGGATACAATTGGGAAAAAGATGTGACATGCACGTTTATCAAAACAAAAACAGCCAGGACAGGGAAGACAATGCTGGATGCTAAATATATTATAAACAACTTGGAAACCGTTCAAAAAGGAATGGAAAAACGCGGTGCTGCAGTTGATTTTTCAGTACTGATGGAAAATGAGGAAAAAAGAAAAACCCTTCTGCTGCAAATTGAGGAATTGCGCCACCAGCGCAATAAGGTTTCCGATGATATTGCCAAAATGAAACGGTCGGGCAAAGATGCACAGCCCAGCATCGACAGGATGCGGTCTGTTTCAGAAACCATCAAAGTGCTGGACAAAGACCTTGGTGAGGTTGAAACCGCCATCCACACGTTTTTGATCACCCTGCCCAACCTGCCCCATACAGATGTGCCCAAAGGAAAAGATGATTCCCAGAACCGTCTGGAAAAAACCCACGGCTCTCCCCGGGTTTTTGATTTTCCCGTCCTGGACCATGCTGATATAGGAGAAGCCCTGGGAATTCTGGATCTTACCAGGGCCGCCAAACTGGCCGGTGCCCGCTTTCCTTTGTATCTGGGTTCTGGTGCCAGACTGGAGCGGGCCCTGATCAATTTCATGCTGGACATCCATACAAAAGCGCATGGATACAAAGAGACCCTACCGCCTTTCATTGTCAACAGAGCCACCATGACCGGTACGGGCCAGCTGCCCAAATTTGAAGCGGATCTGTTCAAGCTCGAGGGCCTGGAGTATTACTTGATTCCCACCTCAGAGGTACCGGTGACCAATATTTATGCCGGTGAAATTCTGGCAGAAGAGGACCTGCCATACAAATTTACCGCCTATACCCCCTGTTTCAGATCCGAAGCCGGTTCCTACGGCCGGGATACCAAAGGGCTGATCCGGCAGCACCAGTTCAACAAGGTGGAAATGGTAAAAATTACCACCCCTGAATCCTCTTTTGCAGAACTGGAATCCCTGCTGGCCAATGCAGAAACCATTCTCCAGCGCCTGGAACTGCCCTATCAGGTGCTTACCCTGTGTACCGGAGATCTGGGATTTTCCGCCACCAAAACCTATGACATTGAAGTATGGATGCCGGGGCAGGACAAATACAGGGAGATCTCTTCGTGCAGCAACTGCCTTGACTTCCAGGCGCGGCGGGCCAATATCCGCTTTAAACGCAAAGATGCAAAAAAACCCGAATTCTGCCATACCCTGAATGGTTCAGGCCTTGCCGTGGGAAGGACCTTTGCCGCAATCCTTGAAAACTATCAGCAGCCGGACGGCACAGTCAATATTCCTGATGCCCTGGTACCCTATATGGGAGGTCAAAAAACAATCACCAATGAAACCTGAACTGTTCCCGGAACATATCCGGCCCCATCTTATTCCGAGGCCGACAGGCGATCTGTATTACAAATGTCTGGGCTGCGGTGCCGGATATCCAGTGGAAAAACTGTTGTATGTCTGCCCGGCATGTGATGCCGTCCTGATGCTCCATAACCGGAACCAGGAAGACCTTCATAAAATTGAGGGGACAACCTGGCAGCAGATATTCGACTATCGCAGAATGCTGAAAATACCAGCCCTGAAGGGTATTTACCGGTACCATGAATTCATCGGCCCGGTGATTCCCCTGGAATCCATTATCTATCTGGGAGAAGGCCACACCCCTGTGGTAGAGGCATCCGGTTTTCTTACGGAAAAGGTCGGGCTGCATTTCTATTTTAAAAACGACGGCCAGAATCCCAGTGCCTCGTTCAAGGACCGGGGCATGGCTTCCGCCCTTTCCAGCATCAAATTTCTCCTTGACCAGGGGCTTGTCTCAGATGTCATAGCGGTGTGTGCATCCACCGGTGATACCTCTGCAGCAGCGGCATTATATGCCTCTTACCTGAAACCCCTGATCAAGTCGGCCGTGCTTTTGCCCCACAAAAAAGTCACGGTCCAGCAGCTGTCCCAGCCCCTGGGCAGCGGTGCCAGTGTATTTGAAATCCCGGGGGTTTTTGATGACTGCATGAAGATAGTGGAACATCTGTCCACCAGATATTCCGTGGTGCTGCTTAATTCCAAAAATGCCTGGCGGATTCTGGGACAGGAATCCTATTCCTATGAAATCGCCCAGGATTTTGACTGGGACATGGCCCGCAAGGTGGTGGTGGTTCCCATCGGCAATGCCGGCAATATCTCCGCCATCATGAACGGGTTCCTGAAATTTTACAGGGCCGGCATCATCACCCGGCTCCCAAAAATCATCGGTGTGCAGTCAGAGCATGCAGACCCGGTGTATCAATACTATCTGGAACCGGATGAATCAAAACGGGTATTTACCCCTGTGGATACAAAGCCCAGTGTGGCCCAGGCTGCCATGATAGGCAATCCCGTGTCCATGCCCCGGGTGGTTGCCATTGCCCGAGAATACAACCGGGAATCAGGACACGACAATGTGTTTTTTGTCCAGGTAACCGAACAGGCCATCATGGACTGGCAGCTCACAGCCAACCAGAATGGGCATATTGCCTGTACCCAGGGCGGAGAATGTCTGGCCGGTCTAGTAAAGGCCCGGGCCATGGATCTGGTTTCTTCAGATGAAACCGCTGTGTTGAACGCAACCGCCCATGCCATTAAATTTTCTGAATTCCAGGACCTGTACTTCAAAAACCAGATCCCAGACGCCTATCATATCGTACCGGACCCGGACCGCATGAACCTGCCGGAACTGATCATGCCGGACAACCCGGATCTTGTACCCTCCCAGGAAAAACGGCTGGGAAAATCGGAATTTGCACAATTTATTGCGGAAATATCCGGGAAAATAGCACATAAAATGCACTTATCATCTGCTGAATGATGGATTTTCATCGCTTTAAAAAGGCAATAATTGCCGTCTGCCTGCCTGCAGTTTTTATATGGTATCCAGGCAGCCCGGCTGTCGGCGGGGTAAAAACCTCTCTGAAAAATTATTCCATAATCACCCATGAAAACCAGGCTGTCCTGTGCGAACCCTACACAGTTAAAAAAGATGACTGGCTCTATAAAATTTTCCGTCAGAAAGGCGAAATTTCTGAACAGGATTTCCCCTTGTTTATTTCTATTTTCAAAAAAATCAACCCCGGAATCAGCAATATTGATACCATATCACCGGGAATCCAGATTCTCATCCCTTTGAAAATGGTAAACAAGCAGGCGTATGCGTCTGATGATACCGGCATGGTGGCAGTGCCGGTGGTGGAATTTTCCCATCTGCCGGCCTCTTTTGATGTGACATCATATGTCAGGGAACATATTATCCAGCCCGGGGACACGGTTTCGGATCTTCTGGACAAAGCATTTTTACAAAAAGGCGGCGGTGTCACCCGGGAAGGCCGTATGCTTTTTTACCGCCTGAACCCCAACATCAAAAATATCCATATGGTGCATAAGGGTACACGGGTGATGCTTCCTGACCCGGGCATTTTGTCCCAGCCCTGGTTTTCTTCATATCTCACCCATGGCACGCTACCGGCACATGATAATTGGGAAAAAAAAGGTGTGCTGCCACAGGATGCTGCTGCAGTCCGTGCACCTGAAAACGCTCTTCCGGATGTTTCTCCTTATCAGATCCTGCAGCTGAAACGGTATGCCGCCCTGATAAATGGCACCCTGGTCCACCAGGGAAAAATGTATTTCCCGACAAAAAATGATGATACCATTGTTCAGCTTGACCTTTCCCGGACACCGCTGATCGAAACCAGTGACACCGGTGAAAAGACCCTGCTCATCCCCGGAAACCGGACAGGTTATATTCTGGACAAAAAAATGATCCAGACCATCAAATCCCATTGGAAACAGGTAAAAACAGAACAGATCCAGGCAGCCATCCAAAAGGCCCGCCAGCATCCCCAAGAAACGGTTCCTTTGGATGTAATCAAAAGCAATATTTTGCAGATACTGGCTGGGACACCATTTGACTACACTCCTGAAGAAAAGATACGGTTTTTAGTGAACGATATTTCCATGTCAGGTGTATTCGGGCGGATCAAACGGCCTGACCGTTCTGACCTGCTGATCAATTTCGCCCATATTTACGGTACAGGAATAACCCGTATCCAAAACATGGGATTTGATATCTTGACTTTTTCGCCAAATCAGTCCTGGAAGGAGCAGATCCGGCTGCTGCTGTCCGCCCTGGGCTATACCATCTGGGAAAATCCCTCCTTCAGCCACCAGAAAATGGTGGAAACCCTGGAAGGCCTGTATGCGGAACTTTTGCCGGACCGTATTTTTGTTTCACAGTATCCATTGACCCCCGGCGCCAGCATGTTTTTAAAAACAGAACAGATCCGGTATATTCACCTGAAATAGCAGGCATTCACAATTACAAGCGCAGAGGATGTATTATGAAACACCATCTGATTTGGGTAAGTTTACTTGGTTTTTTGGTTTTTGCCTGTACCAGTACCACCGGTAAGTCCGGCAAAGAATCCGGACTGGCTGAGGCGGTGAAGATTCAAGGAGAAGCCCTTTTGCTCCAGGGGGATTATACGGCTGCCTTGTCCAAGCTGCTGGAGGCACGCAAGATGACCCCCAATGATCCCTATCTGCTCAACAGCCTGGGGCTGGCCTATATGGGCAAAAAAAGAGATGATCTGGCGGTATCTTCTTTTGAAAAAGCGCTGGATTTGAAACCTGATTACACCGAAGCCCTCAACAATCTCGGCGCTGCCTTTCTGCGCCAGAAAAAATGGGATCAGGCCATCTTAGCCTTTGAAAAGGTATTGGACGATCTTTTGTATCCAACGCCCCAGTATCCCCTTTCCAACCTGGGATGGGCCTATCTGGGAAAAAAGGATTACATCCGGGCGGAATCCTTTTTTTCCCAAGCCCTGGAGGTGGTGCCCGGATTTGTCACAGCCTCCCATGGGCTGGCCGAGGTGTATCTGCAGTCCAGGCAGGTGGATAAGGCCATCGCGTTTCTCACAAACGCCCTTCGCAGGCTTCCGGATAGTGCCCTTCTCCACGCAGACCTGGCCCTGGCCTATGAAGCCAAAAGCCAGACCGCAAAGGCAAAAGCATCCTGGCAAAAGGTACGCCAGTATGCACAGAAAGATTCAGCGCTGGCCCAGACCGCCGGAAAAAGGCTGTCTGGGCTGGATTAATTTTCAGCCTTTGTGATATTGCGTCTTTGTTCCAGCTGGACAATGGAAGGGGTCAAAAAAATGAGCAGCTCATTTCTGTTGTCCTGTTGCTGGGTGGTGCCGAAAAGCATGTTTCCGAGAATCGGGATTCCCGTCAGAAACGGCAGGCCGTCCACATCACGGTTTGTTGTGGTTTTCACAATGCCGCCTATGACAACGGTATCGTTATTGTTCACCAGCAGTTCTGTTTCCGTTTCATTGGTGGCAAGTGTCGGCGCACCTGAGGCAGTAATGCTGGAGATATCATTCTTGGTCAAAAACACCTGCATGGAAATCCGCTTGTCCGGTGTCACATGGGGGGTCACTTCCAGGAGCAGATCAATATTTTTAAATTTTACCGAGGAACCGCCTGCATCATCCCTCTCCAGATAGGCAAATTCCACACCCTGTTTGATTTTGGCTTTTTTGTTGTCCAGTGTCAGTATGCGCGGTGAGGAGACAATCCTCACATCTCCCTGGGCTTCTGATGCAGCCAGTTTGGCATTCAAGGCCATTCGCGAAGATCCGAACAGCCGGAGAAATGAAAAATCCCCGCTAATTCCGCTACCTGACGGGGAATTCACCGATACGTTTGTATCGTTGATAAACCCGGAAGTGACAGCAGCATCATTGGAGAGATTCCACCCCACCCCGATGGTCCTGGAAAACTCCTTTGTCACCTCCACCACCTTGGCTTCGATCATGATCTGGGGGGTTACCGTATCCAGACGAAAAATCATCTCCTGGATCTGGTCAACCTTTTCTCTGGTATCGGTGACAATGATCATATTTGTGCGCTGGTCCACGGAAATATTGCCCCTGTCGGGGGTCAGCAACGAAGAGATGTGGGGCTGGATATCTGCCTGGGCATCGGAATAATTGATGGGAATATACTGGGTGACCAGCGGTTCCAGGCTTTTTTTCTGCTCCAGGGCTTTTTTTCTGGCGGAAATGGCATCCTGGAGGTCCTGTTCTTCCTGTTTCAGTGTCTGAACGGTGGCAATGCGCACCACATCTCCTTCCATCTTTTTGCCCAAGCCATTCATCTTGAGAACCAGATCCAGTACCTGGTCCCAGGGGATAGGCTTTTCCAGGGTCAAGGTCACCTTTCCCTGAACATCCTTATCCACTGCAAAGTTCAACCCACTGACACTTCTGAGTATCCGAAAGACATTTTTAATGTCTGTATCATAAAAATCCAGCTTGATCTTTTCTCCGGTATAAACTGGTTGTTCACCAATGACCGCTTTATACTGATCTGCCGCAGAATAGCTGGCCGGCGCCGTAATTATGGGTTTCATGGATAATACGGCACCAGCGTCAGCTGACAGCCGCTCTTGGTCGTTTTGGTCCAGCGTGACATTTTTTACTGCTTTTTCAAATCGGGGTGGCGCAACACTGGCAGGATCAAACCGCAGAGAAATCCGGTTCTGGTTCTGGACAACCCGGAACGGCACTTTTTCCCGGATCATGATTTCAATATCAGCATCAGTGCTGTTTTTTATGCCGGGTTTGGGCAGTATACTTTCAACAGCGGCATTGAAGTATTTTGTCAGCAGCGGCCGCTGGTGGTGGTCAGGTATCCGGGTATTGTACAGATGCAGGTCCAGTCTGTTTTCATTTTGCCAGATGGTTTCATACTGTACCGGATGGCTGGTTTCCACCTGGATATCTGCATGGCCGGACGCAGCTGTATTGAATGTAATGTTGGTCATGACGGCAGGTGTCCGGGAAACCGCCGATTTTGATTGTACATTGTCATTTTCACCTGACATACCTGTGGAAGGCAGTTGTTTTTCAGAAACAGCTGTTTTTCCCAGCGCTTCCGGGGTATTTTCTGCCATTGCGCGGTCCATGAACAGGGTCACCTGCAAATGGTTTTCCTGCTCTGTAACCGAATAGGGAATGTCCTGGTTCAACAGAATTTCAACCTTGGTTGTTGTCTGTTTTTGATCGGCATAAGCCACCCTGATCGATTCTACTGGATCAGCAACAACAGACGGGGATGTGAAATCCGGTGCAATCCCGGTGTCCGGCAGATAGATGGCCACACCAAAAGGAAAATCCTGTTTGATGGCGGTATACCCCAGTTTGTCCCTTCCGGTGATACGAATGCCGATCTGACCATCATGGGAGTCAAACGCAACGGCATGGATCTGGTTGCTCAGGTCCGCCTGGGCCGGCCTGATTTGGGAATCTTTCTGTGTTTTGGCATCCACTGGCGCAGTATTTTCAGTTTTCAGGGAATTACATCCGGCCACAATTACTGCAGCCAGTATCATCGCACTGGCCAGAACCCGATAATTAATCTTGTAAAACTGAAAAAAAAACATATTATTCCCCGCTGTCATTTTTTTGCATTTTAATTTCCTGGAGGCGTTCCGTGTGATTGCCTTTGTAGTCTGTTACAATTTCTTTTACAACAATAGTATCAAAGAGGATATCAACAACCTGGCCTGCGTTTTTTCCCATATAGGTGCCGATGCCCACTTCATATCCTTTTCCGGTTGCTTCCTCAACCATGGCAATCTTGCGGTCACCCATAATTACCACTGCAACCAGTTTGATCTGACTAAGTTCCATTTTTTCCAAAGGAGTTAAAACCCGCTGCGGTTTCTCCGGTTTTTTGATTTCCAGGTCAGGGATTTCTTTTTTTTCCTGAATCAACGGCTTAAACGGGTCTACCATGCTTTTGGCCACGTATACTTCACTGTCAGCGGGCTTTGAACCGGCCTGGATATCGGTATTATCCAGTTTTACCGACACTTCGGGCACCTGCGTCAAAGCTTTTTTCTCGCCATTGTGGACTTTTTTAACAGCTTTTGTGGACAGGGTTGCAACGCCTGGTTCAGGATCAGTTTCTGGGGCGGGCTTGTTTTGTGCAGGCAAGGGGGTTTTTGGGGTTACCGTATTTTCAGGTTCTGTTGATTTTTGGACAGCCTGTTGGGGCATGGCCCTTGAAACAACGGGTTGAGGGGTGTTTTGCGATTCTTTCTTCGGCGGTTTTTCACACGCTGCCACCAGCAGCAACCCCAGCACCATGCAGACAAGCAAAATCCATCTGTTTTCCTGATTTTTCATAATGTATTAAATCAGCCTCTCTTGCCTTTTTTCTTTTTTTTGTCTGATTTTGGTTCCTGTTCAGCATCCTCCACAAACATGTAAGTTACAGCGTTGCACCCCATATCGATTATCCCCGGCGCAGCTTTGTTTCTTCGCATGGAGATATCTTTTATGTTGACGATCCGGTTCAACCTGGATACCTGATAAAAGAAATCCGCAATCTGAAGAAAATTGCCCTCAACTTTCATGGATAAGGGTATTTCCTTATAGAACTCTTTGTTGACGGCTGGATTTGGTTGAAACAGCATAAAAGTGAGTCCTGCATTGCTGCCTGCCACGGATACTTCCTTCAAAAGAGAGGGCAGCTCTTTTTTATCCGGCAGTGCCCTTGTGGCAAGGTAAAATTCCTGTTCCACCGCCTGCATTTTGGTTTCCCATTCCTTCAGATCACTGGCCTGCCGCTTGACCATTTGCAGTTTTTTGGACTGGGTTTCAAATGTTTTTGTAACCTGCTGCAGTTTTTTGTGTTCCGGCATAAAAATGAAATAATAATATCCGCCCCCAATCAGGGCAAAGGTCACCAGACAGATGAGCACCCGCTGGAGCCGGCTCAGTTTTCCCACCCGCTCAAAAAATGCTGACATTTTTTTTGAAAATTTGTCTTTACCGGTTATTTTCTTTTCTTCAGCCATTATTTACCCTTTGCAGTGGTGCCCGGTGCTGCTGTTTGCTTCAGACATTTCAATTCAAAGGCCTTCAAGCTGGCACCTTGGTCAAACTTTTTTATTCTGGCCTGTTTCAGATCAATTTCTTGAAAAAGTGCTGATCCTTCGAGGCGTTTCATGAAATTTGCAATGGTGGGATTGTCAAAGGCAATACCGGTAATTGTCACTGATGTTTCATCAGCATCAAGGGTTTCAATCCACATCTGCTCCGGTACCAGGCGTGCCTGAAGGTCTTCTAAAAGCACCAGCTGCTCATCTCTTTTTTGCTTCAAAGATGCAACTATCTGTAATTTGTCTTCAAGGATTTTGAGCCGTTTTTGAATTTCTGTAACCCTGTCGGCCCTTTCCTTATATATGGCAATCTGGGCATTCACACGCTCAGTTTCAAGACGTTTTTCTACAATGGCATTTTTTATGCCTAAGGTATACCAGGTTAGCCCCACCAGAAGCAAAAGTATGGACAGAAAAAATATGGACACCTGTTGACGGATATTTTCCCTTTTCCTGGCCAGCCTGAACGGCAGTAAGTTTATGCGTATCATTTGTCATCCACCCGCCGCAGGGCAAGCCCCAATGCAATGGGCGCCCGGGGGCCGACCCGGGATGTAAATGCGGCAGAAAATTTTTTTTCATTCAGATGCAGTCCGCCAAACGGCGAAATTGTGACCACCCTTGCCGACATTTCCGAGGCAAGCTTATCAGCAAATCCAGGGATATAAGAGCCACCGCCGCTCAAAACAACTTTCGTGACCCGGGTATCATTGGTATTTGACTGAAATGTATTTACCACCTCACAAATTTCTGAACACCAGATGTTTGCGACATCATCTAAAATCAGTGCAAACGTTTCGGGATCCGGTGCATTTTCCTCCGGGCCCTGCAATATTTTTTCCCCCTCCTGGACATCTGTTTCAAACCGGCTGCATATCTGTTCGACAATCTGATGGGTGCCGGAATCGTTATCCCGCATCATCATGGAGGTGCTTCCCTTGAGAATATTGAGTGATGTCTTTGAGGCCCCGACATCCAGCAGCAGGGTAATATCACCTGGATCCTGACCGGGAACTGTTTCATAAATATTTTGCAAAGCAAAGGTATCCACATCAATAATTTTGGCATTCAGGCCGGCATTGGCGGTCAAATCCATATATTCCGTCACAAGATCCTTTTTGACAGCCACCAGCAGCACATTCATCTGATCAGGAGAAAACTGGCTTTCTCCCAGAATCTGGTAGTCAATGTTGACATCTTCGATGTCATAGGGAATATATTGTTCTGCCTCTGCCACAATGCTTTCCTGGAGATCTTTTTCCGGCATTTTCACAGTATTGATGGTCTTTATGACCACAGAATGGCCGCCAGTTGAAATGGCCACATCCTTTTTGCGAATTTTCTGGGACCGGAACAGGGTACGGATGGTTTTGGCCACCGCTTCCATGTCCATGATCCGTCCCTCCACAATGGCACCGGGTGTCAGGGGTTCCATGCCGAATTTTTTCAGAATTTTCTTGTTTCTGGATATCTGAAGCTCAGCTACCTTGATGGAAGAAGACCCTATATCTAGACCTACGAGATGATCTTTTTTACTCAATACCATGGGCATCCATCCTTACATCTTCAGATTCATTATTGGGTGCAATGTTGCGGCAGCATGGTTCACATTTTTTATGTTGATAACCTGCACCAATATTACTATAATCTGATACGATCTACTTGGAAAGTCAAGTATTATCATGTATTTTATATGTGAATAAACAAAAAACATTGGTTTGTCAAACCTAAAAACAAAATTTATATGAAATTTATTACCCAAAATAAGGAAAATTGTGAAAAAAACCTTCCAAATTCAATCCAGTGCCCGGGGAAACAGGCCCTTTATTCTGGTCAAGGCATTTACTTTCTCCAGCCTGATCGTCATGCTGGTTGCCACCATTGTCATTGCTGCCCTGAATGCCCATTGGGTACGAAACCTCCTTTTGGAAAAAAGTAAAGAGTATAATTCTTTGCTTGTGGAAAATCTGAACCACCAGATCTTTTTAAGATTCGCCGCTCCGGTCGCTTTTAAATACGGGGAGATCAAATTAAGAGAACCGGAACAGCACAGGCTTTTAGATGCGGTAATCACCTCCACGCTGCACAGTTTCCATGTGGAAATGGTCAATGTCTACGGCACCGACAACATCATCGGTTACAGCTTTGATAACAGCCGGGTTGGTGAAGAAAATGCCGGCGGTGTTCTGTATGAAAAAGCCATGCAAAAACAGACCACATCAAAACTGATTCAGAAAGGCAGCCTTCTTGAGCTGTTTTTCTGGTTTCCCCAGGAAACCAAAATCGTTACCTTTGCCCCCCTGGTACAGGAAATGCAGCTTTCACGGACTGAAGAAAAATCTGTTATAGGTGTCATAGAAATTGTCCGGGATGTCTCCCATGATTACCAGCAGGTGTTTAAACTGCAGGGGCTTATTGTAACTTCCTGTGCCGCAGTGATGGCGATTTTGTTTCTGGTTTTGCGGTTCGTTGTAAAACATGGAGAAAGGATCATCGAAAAACGGGCGGAAGAGCGGCTTCGCCTGGAAGAAAAGCTGCGGCAGGCAGAGCATTTGTCTGCCATTGGAGAAATGACTGCAGGGGTTTCCCATGAAATCAGAAATCCTTTGGGTATCATCAAAAGCTCTGCCCAGTTGATGAAAAAGAAAATGGCCAAACTGAATGCTGACTCCAATATACCTGATATCATAATAGAAGAATCCCAGAGACTGAACAATATTATCACCGATTTTCTGGATTTTGCCAAACCCAAACAGCCTAATCTGCGCCCCTGCAGCATTACCAACGTGATTGAAAAAAATCTGTCATTTCTTGAATCCCAGATCCAGGAGCAAAAAATTGCCATAAAAAAAGCATATCACCATAATCTGCCGGATATGCAGGCAGATACGGACATGCTGTACCAGGCATTTCTGAATATTCTGCTCAACAGTTTTCAGGCTGTGGGCAAAAATGGCACGGTCACCATTACCACATGGTTTGACATACAGCATGTGTATATTTCCTTTGCAGACAATGGGAGCGGCATTGATGAAAACGTGCAAAAAAAATTGTGGACCCCTTTTTTTACCACCAAAGATACCGGAACCGGGCTTGGGCTGGGCATTGTCAAAAACATCATCGAAGCCCATCACGGCAGCATCAGCATAACCAATGCACAACCATCCGGGGCTGTTGTTGACATTGTCCTGCCGATTTAGGATATATACACCATGGAAACCATATTAATTGTTGATGATGAAAAACACTACCGGATTGTTTTAAGTGAAGTTCTCCAGGAGGAGGGATATGCCTCGTTCACTGCCGCCAGCGGCATGGAGGCCCTGGATCTGTTGAAATCCCAGGTCATTGATCTGGTTCTGACAGATGTTAAAATGCCGGGAATGACCGGCATTGACCTTTTGGAACAGATCAAGGAGATCACACCTGATCTGCCGGTCATTATCATGACGGCTTTCGGCAGTGTGGAAAAAGCGGTGGAGGCCATGCACAAAGGTGCCTATACCTTTATTTTAAAACCCTTTGAAAATGAAACCCTGATTGCCCACATCGCCAAATCCATATCCATGTACAGGATTGTCCAGGAAAATGCCCGCCTCAGAGATGCCCTCCAGACCCGGTATCATTTCGGCAATATCATCGGCAAAAGCAAGCCCATGCAGAAACTCTACGAAATTATCCAAAAAGTGGCCCCCACCAATGCGTCTGTCCTCATAGAAGGAGAAAGCGGCACCGGCAAGGAACTGGTGGCCAGGTCCATTCATTACAACAGCCCCCGAAAGGACAATCATCTGGTGGCGGTCAATTGTGCCGCCTTTGCAGAATCTTTGCTGGAAAGTGAACTGTTCGGCCATGAAAAAGGGGCATTCACCGGTGCGGCTGCCATGAAAAAGGGGAGGTTTGAACTGGCGGACAAAGGGACGTTGTTTCTGGATGAAATCGGGGAACTGCCCATGCCGCTGCAGGTGAAACTGTTGCGGGTTCTGCAGGAGAAAACCATCGAACGGGTGGGGGGTACCACTCCCATTCAAGTTGACTTTCGTCTTATTGCAGCCACCAATAAAGTCCTTGAAGATGAGATTGCCAAAAAAAATTTCAGAGAGGATCTGTATTACCGTCTGAATGTTGTAAAGGCGGTGATCCCCCCTCTGCGGGAGCGCCAGGAGGACATCCCTCTGCTGATAAACCATTTTATCGAAAAGTTTACCCGGGCATCAGGGGCTGTCACCCAGGTCAAAGGCATCAGCAGAGACACGGCACAGATTCTGTGCGACCATCCCTGGAACGGCAATGTCAGAGAGCTGGAAAACGTCATCGAGCGGTCCGTTATTCTTGCCTCCAACGGGCTCATAACCCCTGCTGACCTGCCCCCCCAGATCCGGAAAACACCGGGCAGCACCCTTGATCTGGAGGGAATCCCGGAAGGGGTGGGCCTGGCTGAAACCCTTGCAGCTGTTGAAAAACGCATGATACAGCGGGCCATGCAAATATCCGGAAATGTGCAGACAAAAGCCGCCCAGATCCTGGGTATCGGCAAAAGCGGCCTGAATCAGAAATTAAAAAAATACAACCTGGACAAGGAGCTGCATGCCAGAGAATAACACGGGCATGGATTTTTGAATTCAGGTATCTTTATTTTTTGTTCATCATCATAAATTTGCCAAAAATATATTATTTCAACATGTTATGCTTTTTTCCACCTGTCTGGATATAAAAAGAGTTTAAAATCCTGAACTTTTGGGACCGATAAGACAAAAAAAGCAGGTTGGTCCAACTACCTGAATTTTTTTATATCATCTTAAAACATTTCTTTATCAAGCAGTTATGAAAAAGTTATGCAAAAATCGACAATAAAAAAGCCTCTGGCAAACCAATTGCATATTTATATTCCAGAAGTTAACCACAGGTTAATTTTTTCATCTTTTTTTCCTTTTCTAAAAAAGGCTGCCCTGACGGCAGCCTTTTTTAGTTGGTGATCACACCACGGCCGCAATCTATTTTTCTTTTGCCACCATTGCCTGGGCCAAACCTGCATACATGGACTGCTGGTTTTCCGCCACCAGCTTTTCATACATCTGCTGGCTTGCATCTGTCTGCTGCTCAGATGCATAGATGCGGGCCAGAACAAACCGGGATTCATCTTTGAGCAAATCCGACTTTCCTGTTTCAATCTGTTGAAAATAGGTTTTGGCCCTGTCCAGATCATTTTTTGCCAGCCACACATGCCCCAGAGACGATAAGAGAAAATTGCGCATGGCAGCCTGGTTTCCAATATTTTTCAATGCGTTTTCATACAGCGTGCCGGCCCTGTCATATTCGTGTGCATTCATACATATGCCGGCATATATAATCTGTGCCATTCTGCCGGCATCGGTATTGGCATACCTGTCCAACACGGCCTCAAAACTTTCATTTACCTCCAGAAAAGCTTTTTGGGGGTCACCTGCCAGGCGGTTATAACGGCCGGCAGCTTCGGCAACCAGATTCGATGCCTGGGTTTCAGAACGCTGGAAGCTGAACATGATACCACTGAATACGACTGCCACAACCACCACAGTTCCCAGAATCAGCAGCAGTTGTTTTTTGTATATCCCGGCATAGGCCAGGGCCTTAAAAAGATTTTTCTGTAAAGGATCCAGTTGTTCCAGTTCTTTTCTGCGCTCATTTGAAATGCCTCTATTGGCCATTGGTTCACCTGTAATTGTAAAAAATTAATATCCACTTTACCAGACAAGGGTCTTGTATATCCATCCTTTTTCACCATCTGCATGTTCAATGCGTATCCAGTTTCCCTGGCGCTTAATGACCTTGAAGGGAACCCCTCTTTCAACGGTAAAAAGAATCCTGCTGTCAGTTGTGGGCTGTGCCCGAACATTGCACTTGGATTTACTGGTAATAACCCCTTCCATATCTGCCAGAAGAGAGGAATGAATCCAGGCCATGTCATCTTCAAAATCCTGTATTTTTACCCATTTGCCTTTTTTTTCTTTCACAAGAAACGGGTGGTATTTCTCCACCTGCCAGAGAACCTCATAGTTGGTGCCGGGCCCTGAACGCATATTGGCAATACTGGATTTGACTGTCACCCGGTCTGCAGCACCTGCGCTGCCTGTAATCAGGAAAAAAACCACAAGAGCCGCCAAAATTATGCCGGACCAGTTTACGGATCGTTTTACTTTCATTTACACCCTCCATTTTTCCATCATCCGCGAAATATCATTCCTGTCTGGTATACCAGAAAAGACAGGGACCATGCAACCGCGGTCGTATAAATTATGTTAAAACAGGCCCATTTAAAAGATGCTTCCCTGTAAATGACAGCCACTGTAGCAAAGCACGGAACGTACAGCAGAACAAACACCATCATGGACAATGCCGATAAAGGCGTCATTCCCGATTGCTTCAATGCCAGGGACAGGGCCTGGCCTTCATTGTCACCCACCCCGTAAAGCACCCCCATGGTACTCACCACCACCTCTTTGGCCACAAACCCGGTGACAAGGGCGACACTGGCCTGCCATCCAATGCCGATGGGTGCAAACACCGGTTCCAGTATATGGCCTATCCTGCCGATATAGGATTTGGATACCCGTTCCTGCTCTTTTCGGGTCTGAATTTTTCGTAATTCCGCTGCAAGCTTTTGCTGCAAAAGGGGTTCCTGGTCCGGGCTCGCCTTTTTTATGTCATGGCTGAAACGGGTTTTGACATTCTGCTGCAGTGCCTGGTAATCTTCTGCATATTCAATATCTTTGGGAAAACTGGATAACACCCATATCACGATGGACCCCACCAGAATCACCCCCCCCATTTTGCGCAGAAACATTTTGCTTCTGTCCCACATATGGATAAGCAGGCTTTTGAGCATGGGCATGCGGTAAGGGGGCAGTTCCATGACAAACGGGGCATCTTCCCCTTTAAAAAAAAGGGACCGCAGTATCCGTCCGGAAACAATGGCAATGATAATCCCTGCAGCATAGAGACCGAAAATGACTGTGCCGGCCCTGTGGGCGAAAAAACTGCCTGCCAGTACAATATACACCGGCAGCCGGGCGGAACAGGACATGAACGGGGTCATCAGAATGGTAAGAATCCGGTCCTTCTGATGTTCCAGGGTCCTTGCAGCCATTATGGCAGGCACATTGCACCCGAACCCCATGAGCATGGGAATAAAGGATTTGCCATGGAGCCCTGCGGTGTGCATGACCCGGTCCATGAGAAAGGCTGCCCTGGCCATATAGCCGGTATCTTCAAATAAGGCGATGCAGAAAAAAAGAATCAGGATATTGGGAAGAAATACAATCACCGATCCGATGCCTGCCACAATGCCGTCCAAAAGCATTGATTTGAAAAGGGATGCCGGCAGAAGATGGTCCAGCCATGTGGTCAAAAGGCCCACTGCCGACTCAATCCAGGCCATGGGATAGGCCCCCAGGGTGAAGGTGGTCTGGAACATGGCCCAGATGAAAAAAATGAAGACCGGGATGCCCAGAAACCGGTCTGTTAAAACCAGATCAATGTTCCGGGATATGTCGATGCGCTTTTTGGCTGTATTGGTGACGGTTTCCCTGATTATGCCGGCTATCACCCCGTACCGGTCTTCGGTGAGCACAATCTCAAAATCATCCTGGAACAGATCAACCACCCGTTTGCGGCAGTTTTCTGCCGCATCGATGATGTTTCGCCCCTCCCGGGGCAGGCGGTCCAGGATCTTTTGTTTTTCAATGGCATCATCTTCCAGCAGTTTGATGGCATGCCAGCGGGCCAGGGTATCTTTTTCCGTTGCCCGGGGCTCAGAAATCAGGGTTTTCACCTGGTTGATGCATGTCTCAGTCTCATTGCCATACCGGATAACCCGGGATTTTTTTCCGTTTTCAAAGGCCAGACTTTCGGCAATTGCCGCTTCAATCAGCTGCTCTGTGCCCTTGTTTTTATTTCCCACCGTGAAAACCACCGGGACGTCCAGCAGGGCGGATAATTTTTTTCCATTGATGCGGATCCCCCTGGCCTGGGCCATATCCGCCATGTTCAGCACAAAGAGTACCGGACACCCAAGCTCCATGATCTGCAGGGCCAAAAAAAGGCTTCTTTCCAGATTGGATGCATCAATGATACTGATCACGATATCCGGGTTTCCCTGGAGAATAAAATCCCGGGTGGTTATTTCTTCAATGGAAAACGGGGTCAGGCTGTAGGTGCCGGGAAGATCCACCACCCGCAAAGAATATTGCCGGAACTTGAGAAATCCCTCTTTTTTTTCAATGGTGACCCCGGGCCAGTTTCCCACCTTCTGGCGGGCACCTGTCAGGTTATTGAA
>JAABTU010000503.1 GCA_011389715.1 Desulfotignum sp. | reverse complement strand
AAAGATCCGCATGTACAGGCCCTTTCCCCATCAGGCCCTGGTGGCGGCCCTCAAGGGCAAAAAAGCTGTGGGTGTGGTGGACAGAAGCCTTGCATTCGGCTTTGACGGCGGTCCCATTTATACGGAACTCAAGGCTTTTGAAACCCGGATGGACGGTGCGCAACTGGTCAGCTTTATCGACGGGATCGCCAACACAGATATCACCAAAACCAATGTGGACAAGATGATCCAAATGACCCGTGATCTGGCGGACGGCAAAGATGTGCCTGAGGTCACCTGGGTATCGTATCCGGAAGCCAATACAAAGGGGGAAAAATAAGATGGCGGAAAAAAAGCAAGGCCGGCTGACAAAGGTACTGGATTACCTCAAACATGATGACCCGTTTTCAAAGGGTGTGGCATTCTGCCCTGGCTGCGGCCTGGAACTGCTGCTGCGCTTTATTCCCCGGGTGCTGGGAAATGATATCGTTATCACCGGGACCCCTTCCTGCTCCGCACCGGTACTGCTGGGGCAGAACAACCAGTCCTGGCACACCCTGTCCTATTTCGGCACCCTCATGACCGGTGCTGCAGCCAATGCCACAGGTCTGGTCCGCTATTACCGCAAGGCCGGAATCGACAACACCGTGGTGTGTTTCAACGGAGACGGCACGGCCAATGACATCGGTTTCGGCAACCTGTCCGGGGCTGCGGAACGGAACGAACCCTTTATTTATATCTGTTATGACAATGAAGGGTATATGAACACCGGTATTCAGAAAAGCGGCACCACCCCTTTTGGCGCCACCACCACCACCACACCCTTCGGCACGGTCCACAGGGGCAAAAACCTTCGGCGCATGAACCTGGGCCTTAAGATGGCCATGAACAAGATCCCCTATACCGCAACTGCCACCCTCAGTGACCTGGAAGACCTGGCAAAAAAACTGCTCAAGGCCAAAGAAGCCAAGGAGAGAGGATTTTGTTTTCTCCATGTGTTTGCGCCCTGTCCAACAGGCTGGGGGGCTGATCCGGCCAATACCATTGAAATCTGCCGGCGGGCAGTGAAGAGCAATTACTTTCCCCTGTGGGAAGCGGAAAACGGCAGGATCCGCATGACCAAAACCGTTAAGAAACCCAAGCCCGTTGGCACATATACTGAGCTGATGAAAAAATTCAATCACATGACAGAGGCGGATATGAAGATTCTTCAGGATGATGTGGAGTATGAATACTGCCTGCTGGGCGGACTGAGTGTTCTGGACGCGGAATGCCAGCTGCCGGTATCTGTAAAAGACCAAGGAGAAGCATCATGATGAGTGAAGTCAGATTTCATGGCAGGGGGGGACAGGGGGTGGTGACCACCTCCAAGATTCTGGCCAATGCATTTGCCAGAACAGGGCAATTCGGGGCCAGTTTTCCCATGTTTGGTTTTGAGCGCCGGGGAGCTCCGGTGACGGCATTCGGCCGGTTTTCAGACAAGCCGGTGCGGGAAAAAACCCAGATTTACAACCCCAACATCCTGGTGGTGCTGGACCCATCACAGAAACATTCTTCCATCGTTTTTGACGGGCTTTTGCCCGGCGGCATGCTGCTGCTCAATGACAAGAAAAATACCGGCGATGTATTTCACGAAAACTTGAGAAAGCTGGCAGTGGTGGATGCCAACGGCATTGCCATGGCGGAAATCGGGCTGCCCATTCCCAATACCGCGGTGGTGGGGGCGTTTGCCAAAATGTCCGGGCTGCTGGATATTGCGCCGGTACTGGAAGCGCTGGCAGATTATTTTTCCGGCAAAAAACTGGCAGCCAATGAAGTCTGTGCACAAAGAGGATTTCAAGAAGTGCAGATGTTTGATCTCTAGGACATTGTACCAGGGTCAATAAAGGATAACGTATTTAAGATTAATAAGGAGCTGTTATGCCTAGATGGGGAATGGTAATCGACGTAAAACGGTGTATTGCCTGCTGGGGATGCACCATCGCATGCAAGGAAGAGCATTTTCTGCCCCCCGGCGTATTTTTCAACCGGGTGTTGATCGGGGAAAGCGGCAAGTTTCCCACCTCTTCCAAACTGATCTATCCGATACTGTGCAACCACTGTTCTGATGCCGCCTGTGTGGAAGCGTGTCCCACGGGCGCCACCTATGTCAGGGAAGACGGGATAGTGGCCATTGATGATGAAAAATGTGTGGGCTGCCGGGCCTGTATGGTATCCTGCCCCTATCAGCAGAGAACCTATTATGACGAAAAGGTGAAAGACCGGGAATACTTTCCCGGCCAGGGCAAAACCGAGATGGAAATTATCGGGGAAAAACTGTATCCCTTTAAGCTGGGTACCGTGATCAAATGCAATTTCTGTACGGAAAGGCTAGAGGACGGCATGAAAAAAGGCCTGACCCCGGGAAAAGATGAGGATGCCACCCCTGCCTGTGTCAATATCTGCCCGGTGAATGCCCGGGTATTCGGGGACCTGGATGACCCCAACAGTGAGATCAACCGGCTGATCATGGAGAAAAAAGGCAAACAGCTCAGAAAAGAATTCGGCACGGAACCGGCCGTTTATTACATTGATTAAACAGGAGGCGTTATGACCTATAAGACAGATGAAATTTGGGAAGACAAATGGGTAAATACCACCTGTGGCGTATGCTATTGCGGCTGTGGTGCAAAGGTCCGGGTGGTGAACGGGGTGCCGGTAAAGATCGAGGGCATCAAGGAATCCACCATGGGCGGCACCGGTGCCGGTCTGTGCGGCAAAGGCGCGGCAGGTCTGATGTACTACCATGACCCCAACCGCATTAAAAAACCCCTGCTCAGAACCAATCCGGAAAAAGGGATCGGGGTGGACCCCAAATGGAAAGAGATTGAATGGGATGAGGCCCTGGACATCATTTCCACCAAGATGAAAAAAATCATGGAGGATGATCCCAATAAAATTCTGTTCACCAACCAGACCATGCGGGCGTCCGACGGTCCCCACAACCATCCCTATTTTTATGCCCAGGCATATGGGGTGAAAAACAACGGAAACTTCATCATCGGAGGTGGCAGCCTGCACTGCGGAAATGCCTGCCACATGCTGGGAGGACTGATTCACGGGGCCTGGTCCATCGCACCGGACTGGCGGTACACCAAATATGTATTGAAATGGGGCTCCAGCAAAGGCACGGGTTCCGGACACTCTGCCATGACCAATGCCAGGCTCAGGGCAGATGCTATCCGCCGGGGCATCAAGGAAATTGTTTTTGATCCCATGGGCAATTTTGCCGGGGGTAAAGCCACGGAATGGCTGGCCATTTTACCGGGTACGGATGCGGCAGTGGGGCTTGCCATTGCCAACTATATCGTGAACATCCGGGGGGAAATGGATGAACTGTACCTCAAGGCAAAGACCAATTTCGTCTACCTGATCAAAGATGACGGGACCTACATGCGCCATGAAAAAAGCGATAAACCGCTGGTGTATGATACCAAAGACGGCAAGGTCAAAGAATATGACGACACGTCGGCCGCATGGGAAGATCTGGCCCTGGATGGCGAATATGAATACAACGGTGAGACGGTCCGGCCCTGCTTTGTGCCGTTCAAGGAACACCTGAAACAGTTTACCGTGGAATGGGCTGCTGACATATCCACCGTGCCGGCGGCCAAGATTCTGGAAGTGGCCAAGGGCTGGGTGGATAACGCCCAGATCGGTTCCACAATCACTATTGAAGGCAAAACCTTTCCCTACCGGCCGGTATCTTCTGTTACCTTCAGAGGGTCCCAGGGCCATACCAACGGTATCCACCAGGTGGCGGCCATTGACCTGATGGCCCAGTTGGTAGGGGCCGAAGATGTGCCCGGCGGTACTTTGGGGTGGCCGGCCATTCGCCGGGCCTATCCGGGCGGTCATTATGAACAGACCTGCACTGTGGGCACGGACGGGGTGATTGTGCCCTCGGTTTTTTACTCCCATGATCCCTGGCCGGTCCATGCCCCGAGTTACCCGGCTACCAACATGGGGTGTGTGGATGTATGGACCCACTGCACTTTGTCCCATATCCCTTATGTGAACGAGGTGGATTACATTCATGAAAAACTTGGTATGACATCCAAACCGGAAATGATTTTCGGTATTTCCGCCAACTTTGTGATCAGCAACTCTGACTGGGATGTGGCGGTCAAAAACTTCAAGGACTGCTTTGTGGTGCAGATGGATCTGTGGGTGAATGAAACCGATCAGGCCATCGGGGATCTGATTCTGCCGGATGTTTCCTATCTGGAAAAAGATTGCTGGTCGTCTGAAATTGACGCGTTTTTCTTTTCCGGTTCCCCCTCCTTTGAAGACTGGTATGTGCACCTGCAGCAGCCCGTAGCCAAACCCATCGGTGAATCCAGATTTTTTATGGATGTCTATATTGATGTGGCCAACCGGGTCGGCGTGCTGGATAAATTCAACGCCAAACTCAACGACTATTACGGCATTAAAGACCCGGAACTGCAAATCAAACCGGGTGAGGTCCTGGACTGGAAGCAGATCGGTGAACGGGTGTTGAAATGGGTGTATGGCGATGACAAGGAAAAGATCGAAAAACAGGGATATGCCACCTGGCACAAACCCATTGAAGATGTGTACTGGCGGTGGAACATCGATTCCAGATGCCCGGTATACATGGAATATCTGATCCATGACAGACGGAATATGGAAAAGATATTTGAGGAAACCGGTTTTGATTATAAAAAGCTGGAAATGGATATGGATCAGTATACGCCGCTGCCGTCCTGGTTCTGGCCGGAATCCCACAAGGACCTGGACAATGAGTTTGACCTTCTGGCTTTTTCTTACAGGGATATCCTGCACACCAACAACACCACCTTCCAGAACCCTTACGTGGATGAAGTCTCCCAGATGTGTCCCTATACCTTTACCATCACCTTGAACACTACCATGGCAAAGCAAAGGGGATTCAAAGACGGGGATATTATCTGGATTGAAAACAAATTCGGGGTCAAGGAAAAAGGGATTGTCAAGACCATGGAAGCCCAGAGCCCCAAGGTTATCGGTATTGCCGGTCAGGGGGGGCTGTGGGCGGATGGCCGACCCGTTGCCAAGGGCAAAGGCTCCAATTTCTGCAAGCTTCTGCCGTCCAAACTCAAATATTTTGACCCGGTTGCCGGTAACATGGAAACCGCGGTTGCCGTCAAGATATATAAAGCCTAAAACAGGAGGGTGACACCATGAACGATAAACACCAAGACTTAGTTGAAACCATGTTTCCGTCTGACGGCTCCGGGATCAAGCCCTATGAATGGATGATCAGCCCCACCCGGCAGCGGCAGTGGATCGATGACAAAGGCATTTTCCTGTGGCTGGCTTTCTTTTTTTCCGAGATAGGGGCCGGCCTGTATTTCATGTCCCTGTTTTACAGTTTTCGGCCTGGGATTGTGCTGGGCTGGCTCATCACCCTGTTGCTGGGAGGCGTGATCCACATGCTGTATCTGGGCAACCCCAAACGGGCCTGGCGCATGATCATGAAACCCAATACTTCGGAATTGTCCCGGGGCATCTGGATTATCGGCGTCTTTGCCGTCCTGGGGTTTCTGCAAATCATCACCCCCGGGGGATTCAACATGGTATTTAACTTTATCATGGGGATTTTGTGCCTGTTGATCATTTCCCACGGATTTGCCACCATGAACGTGATCCGTGCCCTGCCGGCATGGAATTCCACCATAGTGCTGCCGTTGTCCATCATATCCGGCATCTGGGTGGGCCACCAGCTGCTCCAGTTCATGTTTGCCCTGTCCGGCAATGCCGCAGTTGCCTCGGGCATGGAGGTCTGGGCCGCAACCTTTTTTCTGGCCTATTTTCTTTGCATGCTGCTGTATGCATGGGGGATCTGGCACGCCGGCGGGGCTGCCAAAGCCTCTATCCAAAGAATGCTGGAGGGCGATCTCAAACAGATCACCTATATCGGCGTGGGTGTCCTGGCCATCCTGGTGCCCCTGGTTTTTACGCTGATCATGTGGGGCGGCGACACCAACGGATTTTTAATTTTTCTGCGCCTGGCATCTGTATGCGCAGGGGACCTTGCCATCCGGTATCTGATCATGAAAAGTGCGGTGTATAACTCCTTGATTTGATAATGTAACATATACTGTGACACGGTTATCAGGCAGGGCGGTCATCTCAAGACTGCTCTGCCTGTGTTTTTTCCGGGCGCCATCCTGTAGTTTGGAGTTGAAAAAATCTGGCAAAGGATATAATGTCGCTATAAAATAGATATGGTATCACACAGGATGGCCCATTGATTGCCGGGCAGGAAAATCCGGCGTTGGATTTTTTGTTTATTAACGATTGGGATGAAGTATGGCAGATAAAGACAAAGCAGACAATTCCCTGGAACCGGAAGAGATGCAACCGGAAGAGAAAAAAACAGCTCCCCAGGCCAGGGTGAAATTTGAGGTGTATGGAGAGGAGATGATTGAAAAAGAGGTCAAATCCTCGGGAAACAGCGGCAGGATTTATCTTCCGCCCAACTGGGTAGGTCACACAGTAAAAATTATTAAAGTTGAATAACAGGGAGGGTCCTGTGGAAGAAGTCATAATCAGAGAAATCCGCCTGGAAGATGCCCAGGCAATAGAAGATATCCGGTCGGCCATTTCCCAGCAAGATGCCAATGTTGATTTTTTGAAACTGGTCAAACAGCATGTTTCCGGTGGGAATGGCGCCACCAGCCTGGTGGCGGAACTGAATAACAAAGTGGTGGGGTATATGATTTCCACTACATTGTATGCGGGATTCGGCATCCGGAAAAGCGCATGGATAATGGCCATCGGCGTGCATCCCGATTACATGGGCCAGGGCCTGGGTCTGAAACTTGCCAATTGCATCTGCGATATCTACAGAGGAAAAGGGGTGACCTCCATCTATTCATCAGTGATGTGGGATTCCATTGATGTGCTGTCCTTTTTCAAGAAGCTCGGATTTAAACGCAGTGAATTTATCAACCTGAAAAAAGATCTGTAAGCGTTTGTATACCATAGATTCCGGTAATGTTGATATCAAAATTTGTGCTTTCCATCCGTTAAATTAGGGGTTTTCCCCTATTGCGTTTTTTGCGTGTCTGTCCTAATGATAGACTGAATTTATTACGTATTGACGGAGAAGTGATTTGGAAGCAAAGGTATCCATAGATGTTTTGATGGAGATTGTCAAATCCGGGGGCAAGGTCAAGACAGGGGTGGATGTTTACAATGCAAGTGGTGTCCTGCTTCTGGCACGAGATATATTTGTCAGCACATTGAAGCCGTTGGAGATAATCAAACAAAACGGCATCGGTTCGGTTCCTGTCAATACAAAACTGCACGGCGCCCTTGTGGATGGCGATGGTAATGAAATCAGCCTGGATGCAGAAGGGAAGCCAGGCCCCAATACCATATCCGTTAAGGCAGCTACACCGGATATGGATTGCGTATTTCCTGTCACAGCCACAAATGAAATTGAAGTGCGGCTGGTTGAAATTGAAGAAAAAAGACGACAGGCCCTTCAAAAGCATGCAGCAGCAAAAAAATGCATCAAAAATGTACTGAAAAACATTCAGGAAACCGGCGGACAATTTGATTATACCGAAGTTGAAAAAACAGTTCTGGACCTGACGGAGTTTTTGATTGTCGACCAGAATCCATTTTCCTACCTTACCCAGGAAATTTTCTCATATGATGAGTATCTGTATAACCATTCCATCAATGTCTGCGCCATTGGCACGGCTGTTTTAAACCGGTTCAACCAGCAGTTTTCCAAGGTTGTAAATGACCATATAAGGGGCGGGGGCGGGGCTGACATTTACAATCCTTTTGCAGAAGATGCTGTCAATACAACCGGGTTCACCTGTTATTATCCCCATGAAATCGAGGATATCTCTCTGGGTTTTTTTCTGCATGATATTGGCAAAACAATTGTCGCTGACCATGTTCTTAACAAGAAAGGACGGTTGACAGAAGATGAGTTTTGTGAAGTTAAAAAACATTCCTATGAATACGGGGAACGCCTGATTGCAAAAAATCAGATCAGAAATGCCACTGTGAAAAATATTGTCTGTTACCACCATGCCCCGCTCTACGCTACCGAAAATAACTCCTATCCAATGGATGTGTATTATGCAAAGGTTCCTGTTTATACCAGGATATGCAAACTTGCCGATATGTATGATGCCATGACATCCAGGCGGTGCTACAAAGAGGCAATCAATCCTGTTAATGTCGTAACCCGGATATTCAGGAGCTATGCGAAAAAAGACCGCATGCTCCAATATATTCTTCATGCGTTTGTCAAAAGTATCGGTATTTACCCCCCGGGCAGCATTGTATTTCTACAGAACGGCCAGATGGCATATGTGCTTGAAAGCAACGGGCCATTGGTGCTGCCGTTTACGGATGAAAGAGGAAATACCCTGAAATATAAACCCGATCCTGTTATTGCAGATATCAGGGCTGAAAATAATGTATATGTGGTTGATAACCGGAAAAGCGTCCAATCGCCCAAAGAGGTGTATCATTTTCTGCCAAACTATTTGAGAAATTTTCTGGTGATGCAAAATTAAGGTGATTATCCGTCTGCTGGGCTGATCGATGCCTGCTGCTTATCGGAGCAGGGCTTTCGCAAATGAACCCTTGTGTCGGAATACCGGAACCTGATTGATAAACCTGGGCTAAATTCCCAGATAGGCTTTTTTCACGTCTTCATTGACCAGCAGGTTGGCACCGGTATCTGTCATGGTGATTTTGCCGGTTTCCATGACATACCCCCGGTGGGCAGCTTTCAGGGCCAGGTTGGCGTTCTGTTCCACAATAAAGATGGTGGTTTTGTTTTCCTGGTTGATTTTTCCGATAATCTTGAAGATCTGTTTTACAACAATAGGGGCCAGCCCCAGGGAGGGTTCATCCAGCAGCAGCACCTTAGGCCGGGCCATGAGGGCCCGGGATATGGCCAGCATCTGCTGTTCTCCGCCGCTTAAGGTACCTCCGGCCTGGTTTCTCCGGTTGGCAAGGATGGGGAAGAGTTCGTACACATAGTCCAGATCCTGTTTGATTTTTTCCGTGTCATTGCGTAAAAACGCCCCCATATCGAGGTTTTCTGCCACCGTGAGGTAGGGAAATATCCTTCGCCCTTCCGGTACCTGGCAGATCCCTTTTTTCACGATCTCATCGGGGGGCATATAGGTGATGTCTTCCCCGTTGAGTTCAATACGCCCCTTTTTGGCCGGTACGATGCCGCAGGTTGTCATCAGGGTGGTGGATTTGCCGGCCCCGTTGGAACCAATCAGGGAAATAACCTCTCCTTCTTCCACTGCAATGTCAATTCCCTTGAGGGCATGAATATTTCCATAATAGGTATGTATGTTGGTGAGTTTAAGCATCGTCGGAGTCTTCTCCCAGGTAGGCTTTGATAACATCGGAATTGGCTTTGATATCTTCAGGGGTGCCTTCTGCAATTTTTTTGCCGTAATCCACCACATGGATCCAGTCCGAAAGGCTCATGACCAGTTTCATGTCATGTTCAATGAGCAGGATGGTAAGATTCTCATTATCCCGCAGCCAGAGGATCAGATCATCCAGTTCCTTTGTTTCCTGGGGGTTCATGCCGGCGGCAGGTTCATCCAGCAGCAGTAAAAAAGGATCCGTTGCCAGTGCCCTGGCGATTTCAAGGCGGCGCTGGGCCCCATAGGGCAGGTTGACCGCCATGTCGTTCACATATTGTTCCAGGCCGATCTTTTCCAGAATTTCATAACTGTCTGTAACGGCTTTTTGTTCTTCATCCTTCTGGCTGGGGGGCTGAAGCATCGCTTTGATGATGCCCGAAGACAGCCGGCAGTGACGGCCGATCATCACATTTTCCAGTACTGTCATGCCGTGAAACAGCCGTATATTCTGAAAGGTTCTGGCAATGCCCCGTTCTGTGACATAATTGGGTTTGAGTCCCCGAAGGCTCTGGGTTTCTTCGCCGGGCGGGGTGATTTCCACAACCCCATGTGTGGGTTCATAAATACCGGTGATG
>JAABTU010000502.1 GCA_011389715.1 Desulfotignum sp. | reverse complement strand
GCCCGCTGCACTGGCCCGAAGAGATCGCATGGAGAAAAGGGGTGTACCAGAAATTCAAAGAACATCCGCCCGTCCCGGCCGTGGGCACCCCGCCCGAGGTTATTGCAGAACCGTTCACCATTGTACTCTGGGGGGTTACCAATGAGAGCATGACTGCATGGGCAAAATTAAAGGAAATCGGAGATCCGGACAAGGTGAATGAGCTAGAGGGGTTTGCAGGCTCACCAGGTGTGGTTGAAGGCATTGCCCGGGTATGCCGATCGGTTGAGGATATCGGTCAACTCAAGGAAGGCGAAATACTGGTGGCACCGACGACATCTCCTTCCTGGGCACCGGTGTTTCAGAAAATCAAAGGGGTTATTACCGATGTTGGCGGCATCATGTGCCATGCGGCCATTGTCTGTCGTGAATACGGCATGCCGGCGGTTGTCGGAACAGGCCAGGCAACAACCATTATCAAGTCAGGCATGAAAATCAAATTGAACGGCGACACCGGTAGAATTTATATCGAAAGGTAGTCTGATACCATGGAAAAAAGACATGACTATGTCCTCTGGTTTGAAGAATGCAACATGGCATCTGTCCCCCTTGTCGGCGGCAAAAATGCAAGTCTGGGTGAATTGCTGAATGCTGATATCCCTGTTCCCCCAGGCTTTGCCGTAACCACCAAAGCCTATGACCAATTTCTTGAACAAGGCAGGATTAAAAAGGAAATCTTTACAATTCTGGAAGATATCAGACCCGATGATATGGACTCTGGAGAAACAGCCAGTAAAAAAATCCGGGCGCTTATTGAAAACACCCCGGTAAATGAGGATCTCCAGGATTATATGGGTGAATTTTACAGAAGACTTTCCAAAAAATGCCATGTTCCTGCTGTTCCTGTGGCTGTAAGATCAAGCGCCACGGCAGAAGACCTGCCAGGAGCCAGCTTTGCCGGTCAGCAGGACACTTTTCTCTGGATAAGGGGCATGGACGATATGCTTGCCCATGTAAAAAAGTGCTGGTCCAGTCTTTTCGCTGCAAGGGCCATCTATTACCGAACAAAAATGGGATTCCCCCATGATAAGGTACAAATTTCAGTGGGGATTCAGAAAATGGCAAATGCCTGGGTCGCCGGGGTCATGTTCACTTTGAATCCTGCCACTGGCGACAGGGCATCCATTGCCATTGATGCAAACTGGGGATTCGGGGAAAGCGTTGTCAGTGGCGAATGTACGCCGGATAATTTCATTATAAATAAAATTTCCAACGATATTATTAAAAAAACCATTTCCCACAAAACATTTTTGTACACCCGTGATCCTGAAAACCATTGCATCATAAAACAGGATGTCCCGACAGAAAGAACAGATATCCAGTGCGTGGTTGACCTGGATGTTATTGCACTTGCTCAGATCGGCAAAAAAATTGAAAACCATTACGGCAAGGCCATGGACATTGAATGGGCCATCGACAAAGACACGCCCGGCAAAGCAAAAATCATGATTCTTCAAAGCCGGCCGGAAACGGTATGGAGTGATAAAAAAGTGGAACCGGTCGTGGCTGCCAGATCTTCCGCTCTTGAACATATCTGCGCAGGACTTGTTGCCGGCAGGAAAGTAAACAGCTAACCAGACATACTTTGTGTATTATCGTCAGGCCCTAAAATCCAGGGTCTGACGACAAACAATATCAACCAGCGCACAATGCGCAGGCAACCCTATTTTTGCATCAAAGCCAAGGTTGCAATGAAAAAGGTTGCAATGAAAAAGGAGAACAGCACATGAAAGACATGAGAGATTTTATTGCTATCTGCGAAGAAAAAGGTCTTCTGAAACGGATCACAGCAGAAGTTGACACCCATTTGGAATTGTCACACATTGCTAAATTAAATGAAGAGGCCCAAGGGCCTGCCTTGCTGTTTGAAAATTGCAAAGGCTATGCATCACCGGTTATTACAAGTGCGGCCACCACAGTTCAACGACTTGCCGTCATCATGGGAGAGTCTGAGGATTCAAGTCTTACAGACCTTTACAGGGCCTGGGCTGAAAAAGCAAAAAAGCCCATTCCACCGGTATACGTCGACAAGTCAAAGGCCCCTTGCAAAGAAAATATCATGATGGGAGATGACGTGGATTTGAATTTTTTCCCTATCCCTCATTACTACCCTTTAGATGGTGGAAAATATTATGGAACCGCCCATTTTATCATTACAAAAGATCCTGATTCCGGCTGGGTAAACCTGGGCACATACAGGAGTCAGCTTCTGGGCAAAGATAAAATTGGCACCCAGTTTATCAAAGGAAAACATGCCGATATCATGCTGAAAAAATACCAGGCTCTTGGGAAACCCATGCCTTGCGCCTCCATTTCAGGTTGCGATCCATTATTGTTTATCCTTGGTGCTGCGCGCGTTGGTGCATTCACCAGTGAATATGATGTAGCAGGCGCCTTCCGCGGGGAAGCTGTCGAAGTGGTTAAAGGTGAGGTGGTTGATCTGCCGATTCCAGCCCATGCAGAAATTGTTGTGGAAGGTTTTTGTGACGCTGAAAAATTTATGGAAGAAGGACCGTTCGGCGAATATACCGGATATTACTCAGGCGTTGGTACAGATCCCAGAAACTTCATTGATGTCAAGTGCGTGACTTACAGAAACAACCCTATTCACTGGGGTACAACAGTTGGCCGTGCTGTCACCGATACCCATATGGTTATGGCTTTGTCTTATGGTGCAACTCTCTGGCAGCAGCTCAATGAAATGAATATTCCGGGTTTGAAAAACTGTTATTGCCCGCCGGAAGGTGCCGGCCGCTTTCTGGCCATTATTTCCATGAAACAAATGTACCCGGGGCATGTTGACCAGGTATTGACAGCAGCAATTTCCACAGAAATGGGTGCCTATGGTCTTAAAACGGTTATTGTGGTGGATGAAGACATTGATTCATGGGACATCCCAAGGGTCATGTATGCCATGAGTTTCAGGTTCCAACCCAATCGCTGCCAGATCATCAAGAGGGGCCGATCTACTCCGCTTGATCCTTCTTTGCCCATCAATGCCAGACAAATTACAGGAAGACTTCTCATGGATTGTACGATTCCTTATGAATGGGATCCAAAACCCATCCAGATCAAACTGGATCCCGACATGGAGCAAAAAGTAAAAGAAAGATGGTCTGAACTCGGTTTTTAAGGAAAGGATTACACGTGAAACCAATTCGATATACAAAGGAAATGACGGATGAATTTGTCCGTGACGGATACTGGACCCAGGAAACCTTTTACGATTTCTGGGAAAAAAATGCCGGAGAAATGCCTGACCAGGAAGCTCTGGTAGATGCAAAATACAGACTCACCTGGCAGCAGGCCGTGGAACTGGTTGATGCCATGGCCGTATCCTGGGTTGAAATGGGCATTGAAAAGCATGCCAGGGTGATCATTCAGTCTCCCAACAGTGTGTATGGTTTTCTTGCAAGGATTGCCTGTGAACGGGCCGGCCTGATTTCTCTGACAGTGTATCCCTATCTGAGGAAAAAAGAGCTGACCTATATGGTGGACAGAACAAAGGCATCAGCCGTTATTATTCTTCATACCTACAACAAATTCAACTATCTGGAAATGTATGAAGAACTGCAAAAAGAATTTTCCCACCTGAAAAACATTTTTCTTTTTGATGATATGGTTCCGGCGGGAGCGCCGGAGGGTACTTTTTCATTGCCCACCATGGTTGAAAAACGCACCCGATCACCCATTGATAAAAATGTTCTGGCAGAAAGGCGGTTGGATGCCATTGAAAATGTGGCCATTCTTACCACAACTTCAGGCACCACCGGCATTCCCAAACTGGTTGAATGGCCGGCTGCACCCCGAATATGCACATCCAAAGGACGGGTGGATATCTGGAGCCTGACAAAAGATGACATCACCATGGCCATTGCCCCTCATGCCGGTGGTGCTGCAGGAACCCTCACCTATTTTGCCGCCCCTATTGCAGGAGCCAAAACCGTCATGCTGGAAGAATTTTCACCGGATGCCGCCCTGGCGCTCATTGAAAAAGAACGTGCCACTGCTATCGGGGTGGTCCCTACCCATCTGATTCGGATGCTTGAGGCGGATATCTCAAAATACGACCTGAGTTCGCTCAGATTCATCCGGTCGGCAGGCGGATATCTGCCGCCCCAGGTGGCAGAGGAAGCGGAAGCAGCTTTTGGTGCTTCCATCACCAGTGACCTTGGCACCCAGGACATGGGATCGGTATCAGGATGTAGGGTGGAAGATTCCAAAGACCTGAGGAGAAGAACCGTGGGCAGAATGCTTCCGGGAAATAAAGTCAGACTGGCCCATCAGGAGAACAAAGAAATAACTGTTCCAGATGGCGAACCCGGCATCCTGTATTTCAGGGGGCCCCATGCACCGGCCGGGTATTACAGAGATGAAGAATTGACCTCAACCGTATTTGACAAAGACGGCTGGACCACTACGGAAGACATTGTCAAATTTGACCAGGGATGTCTGTGGATACTGGGCCGGGCCAAGGACATGATCATCCGGGGCGGCCAGAATATATATCCGGCCGAGGTGGAAGGGCTTTTGAATGATCATCCTGCAGTAGGGTCAGTGGCTATTGTTGGCTACCCCGATAGAGAGATGGGAGAACGCTGCGCTGCCTATGTCATCCCCAAACCCGGGATGCAATTTGATTTTACTACCATGGTGAGTCATTTAAAATCAAAGGAGATTGCCATGTTCAAGCTTCCTGAGCATCTGGAGATCGTCACTGAATTTCCTGCGGTTGGAGACTCCGGCAAGGTCAATAAGGAAACCTTGAAAAAAGATATCAGAAAAAAACTTGGTCTGTAACCCTGAACCTGCAGCAGAGAACAGGTAATTTTCCAATTTCCCTGCTGCAGGTTTACCAAAGGCAAAAAAAAAATTATGAATACTCCTAAGACGGTTTTGATCATATCCACACTCGACACAAAAAGAGAAGAAACCCGGTATTTGAAGTATAAATTTAAAGAAATTGATATACTGCCGCTTTTAATGGATCTTTCCATGCGCGGGACAGAACCTTCAAGGGCAGAACTTACCCCTTCCCATGTAGCATCGGCCGGCGGCAGTACCATTGAAGAGATCAACCTGTCCAGAGAACGGTCAACCATCACAAATATTATTATTGATGGGGCCACCAAAATTGCCAGGGATCTGTATGAAGCCGGTAAAATCCATGGTGTAATGGCCATTGGCGGATCAACCGGGTCACTTATGGCAACTGATGTAATGCGCTCGCTGCCATTCGGAATTCCAAAACTGATGATATCTTCCACAGCCGCTCTGCCCGGATTATCAACCAGATATATCGGCACCAGCGACATTCTTTTGTTTCATTCTGTTATTGAAATATCCGGTGTTACTGATATGTTGAAAAATGTCATGGACAGAGCCTGTTATGCCATGAAAGGGATGATAAAATATGTCAGCAATAATTTTGCAGCCCACAACAAAAAAACCATTGCCCTGACCATGCTGGGCCCCTGTGAGAAATGTGCCAGCACTGTCAGAGAAGCCCTTGAAAAAAAAGGGTTCCAGGTTATTGGATTTTCGGCAGCCGGTGTCGGTGATCAGGCCATGGAAAAAATGATTGCCCAAGGATTTTTCCATGGCGTGATCGATCTGGCACCGGGTGGGGTTGGGGAACACTATTTTGGCTACATGCGTGATGGCGGTCCTGACCGCCTTGAATCTGCCGGGAAGGCAGGAATCCCCCAGATTGTTTCCACATGTTCCGTCAACCACATGACCCCGGCCCGGTCAAAATACAAAAAAGAATTTTATGAACGGCGAAAATATGACCTTGATAAATTCCGAACCTGGCTGCGGCTTTCACCGGATGAACTCAAACAGGTGGCTGGTGAGTTTGCAAGAAAACTCAATGGATCCAAAGGGCCTGTGCAATTCATGGTTCCATTGAAAGGATGGTCGTCTGTGGACACCCTTGGAAATCCGACCTATGATCCTGAAGAGGACAAAATTTTTATCGATACATTGCGCAATTTGCTGGATTCTAAAGTACACATAAATGAAATTGATGCGAACATGGAAGACCCTTTTTTCAGCCAACAGGTAATTCAAAAGGCATTGGAGATTTTTTAATGGATGCATCCCGTGAAAAAAAATTAATTGCCGCCATTGCACCGTTATATAAAAAAGGACGAGATGGAGATTGGGAACATATCCTGCGCACGGTTGATCTGTGCAGATATCTGCTGGGGCATGAAAACGGGAATCCGAACATTGTTTTACCGGCAGCATATCTTCACGATCTGGGGTGGACAGCTGTTGATTATTCCGATTTCAATGCTGCCACACCTGCTGTAAAAACAAAAACCCCAAGTTTTATCCAACACATGGAGCAGGGTGCTGTAATCGCCGGGGAAATATTATCAGATCTGACATACAGCAGACCTGAAATCCAAGAAATTCAAAGTATTATCAAGATCCATGATCTGCCTGAAACTGTTTTTAAAATGAACAATATCAATGCCACGCTGGTTGTGGAGGCAGATCGGCTGGACAGATATGGCAATACAGGGATTAGCCGTTTCAAAACCATGTTCGGAAAAGAAAAAACCAAAGGCCCGTACTGGGAAGAAGCCAGACAACTGCGGCGGGAAGGCCTGAACAACTGGTTCAGAACCCCCACCGCCAGACAGCTGTCACAAAAGCTTGCAAAAGAAATGGGGTTGTAATTCACCAACCAAAATGGAGGACCAGACATGATAGTAAAAAACTGGATGCGCAAAAATCCTGATACCATTTCCAGTGACCTTTCAGCAAAGGCAGCCATGCAATTGTTTGAAACAAAAAAGATCCCGTTCATGGCAGTTGTTGATGACGGGAGGTTCAAGGGGTTTATTGCAAGACGCGATTTGAGAGAGGCTGCATCCTGGACGATTTCCACCCAGGATATCTATGAAATTCAGTATTTTAATGAAAGACTGAAAGTCAAGGATATAATGGTGCGAAAACCTGTCACTCTTTCCATTGATGACTCAGTTGAAACCGCCATCAAAAAAGGCAGCCGGTTCGGCAGAAGCTTTTTACCGGTAATGGATGGAGATACACTTGTGGGAACGCTTTCCAACAGAGATTTCACCCTGGCCTTAAGCCAGCTTTTAGGAGAGGGAGAAGGCCTTCACAGCGTTACCATTGAACTGAATGGCGATTCCGATACCACCATTAAAAAAATTCTGGAAGATTTTTTTGCCGCCAACGTTAAAATCAATGGCCTCTTTACATTGAAAAACCCGAACACCGGTACAAAGCGCCTTGTCATCCGCTTTGACATAAAATGCTTTAAAAAAATCATCTCCGTTCTGGAAGAAAAGGGATATAATCTACTGGAAAAAGCCAAATACGAAAAACACAATCCATTACCACAAAATAACAGGGAGTCATAATGACAAAACGTTTAATAGTGGGCATAGCAGGCGCAAGTGGTGTAATTTACGGCGTGAGAATGCTTGAAATATTGCAGCATACTGACATTGAAACCCATTTGATTATCTCAGAGGCAGGAAAACTCAATATCAGAATCGAAACCAGTTATGATGTGGATACTGTACTTTCCATGGCAGATGTCGCCTATACCAATAAAGACATAGCCGCATCAGTTGCCAGCGGATCATTTCAAACCATGGGTATGGTAATTGCCCCGTGCACAGTTAAAACACTTTCAGGAATTGCCAATTCCTACAATGAAAATCTTTTGATCCGTGCTGCAGATGTTCAGCTCAAGGAAAAACGCAAACTGGCCCTGATGTTCAGGGAAACCCCCCTGCATACAGGCCACCTGAGGCTGCTTACCCAGGCAGCCGATATGGGGGCCCACATTGTACCGCCGGTGCCCGCTTTCTACCACCATCCCAAAACCATTGATGACATTATCAACCAGTCAGTGGGAAAAGTGATGGATTATATGGGTATTGCACACAACCTGTTTAAACGGTGGGACAACTCGGAACTGGAAAAGCTGAAATCCGAACTCAACTGAAACAGGCACAGGATTATGTGCATATGGGGAGGGCTGCCATGACCGATCATGCCAAATGTAAAATCACCGTCATCAAAAAAACTGTGAACCAGGAAATCATTGATGCCTATATGAAAGAATCTATGAGAAGCAGCCGGCCATGCAGCACATTCCAGCAAGGAGATGAATTTTTCATTTCCTCTGAATTCTGTATGCCAAAAAATTTCTGTCACTGGGCATGGGCAGATCTGAGAAAAGACATTCTTGCCATCATCAACGGGGTTTGTTATCCATGGTATGACAAAAAAGGCATGACTATTGCCGGGTGTACGGACTGGTTCAGGCCGGTGTATTTTAAAATCGAAAAACTGCCCCCGCTGATTGCCATTGACAAAAAAAAATTTGGTGCTGTTTTGTTTGACCTGGACGGCACCCTGGTTGATTTTCAATGGCAGCTTGATAAAGCCATCCCGGAAATATGTGCCATCCTGTCAGAGGCGGGCATTGCAATGGCCATTTATGGAGATGTGCCCACCTATGCCGCTTTATTCAACATTACCCGGGATATAACAGATCAGTGGATCTCTGCGGGTGCAGCCCAAAATGCTGAAAAGCTTCTGGAACGTCTTGATGGGGTCTATGACCGGTATGACCGGGATGCATTGAAGCGCTGGCAGCCCTATCCGGATACCCTGCCCGTGCTCAAAGCCCTGGCCGATGCAGGATATCCCATGGGTGTTGTCAGCAATTGCGGCCGGGATGTGGTTAACACGGTTCTGAACCGCTTTGAAATGAGACCATATTTTGACCTTGTTTTATCCCGTGATGATGTAAGCCGAATCAAACCCCATCCTGACAGCTTGTTGATGGCCCAAAAACAGATGTCCCTGTCACCGGAAAAAATCTTATTTGTCGGTGATTCAATCAACGACATCAATGCTGCTGAAAAAGCAGGCATGCAGCCATGTTTTCTTTTCTGTGGTGAAAGCCTGGTAACCGGTCAATCATCCTCTCATGATGTTTTCCAGATTTCCTGTCTATCAGATCTTATGAAAATTGCATGAACAATATGCAATAAAAATTGACACTGCACAGGCAATCAATCCACATCTTTGCACCCACCCCATCACCCCTGTTTTGAAAAACTTGCAGTTGACAGCGTCCATGGCATGGCGTATGAAATCAATGAAAACTATTGTTATTCTGAACAAATTCAGGAGATCCTGCGCCCCGTTATGAACCGCAAATACCCAGACAGATCAGATCAGACTATCTCAGTCATTCAGCAACTTTTACACCAGAACACTTCCAAAATTGCTGCCATTGTACGCCATTCAGAACGCTTTTATTCAGCAGAACAAGGCACCGAGCCTTTTATGGGCCTTACTCCTGCGGGCATGCAGTGTGCCATGGAAATGGGAAAGAACCTGCCGCCTGCCAAACTCCCCCGTCTGTATTCCTCTTTGATCGGCCGGTGCATTGAAACCGCATACCTCATTGACAAAGGATTTTCCCGCAAAAATGGGGTGCATCTGGCGCACAACCAATCCCATGAAGTGCTGGCACCATTTTATATAAAAAATATTGAAAAGGCGCTCGGGCTGCTCAAGGAACGGGGGACAACAACCTATATCCGGGACTGGTTTGATAACCGGATTGACCAGAGCATAATGGAAAATCCCGAATCAACTGCGGATATTCTCATAAAATTTATGTTGAACCGGATGGCAGAAATGAAAGAAGATGAAATGGTCATCTGTATATCCCACGACTGGAACATCTTCCCGCTCAAGGAATTTGCCCTGGATCTGCCCCATGAGGAAGCCGGAGATATAGGCTACCTGGACGGAGTGGTGTTTTTCGAACAGGACAACCAGGCCTATATCACCTCGTTCCAGACCGAACCCAGACAGGTGCATGCCGATGCCTCAGACAAAAAATCCTCCGGATAAAACAACCAAGCCATCAAAAAGGTTATCAATGGAACCATTAGACAAGTTCATGGAAACATACAACCAGCTGGA
>JAABTU010000501.1 GCA_011389715.1 Desulfotignum sp. | reverse complement strand
TTCCCGCCATTGCCCAGGATGCACAAACCGGTGAGGTGCTGATGCTGGCCTATATGAACCAGGAGGCTTTTGAAAAGACCCTGCAGACAGGTAAAGCCACCTATTACAGCCGGTCTCGCAACATGCTGTGGACAAAAGGGGAAACCTCGGGCCATGTGCAGTATGTACGAAAAATCCTTGTGGACTGCGATCTGGATACTTTGGTGCTCCAGGTGGAGCAGGCAGGCGGTGCAGCCTGCCACAAAGGGTATAAAAGCTGTTTTTTCAGGGCGGTGCAGGGCAAAGAACTTACCACCATCAGCCAAAAGGTGTTTGATCCCGAAAAGGTATACAGATAATGCAAAAGATACTCAAACTGGGCATTCCCAAAGGAAGCCTGCAGAATGCCACAATTGACCTGTTCAGACGTTCTGGATGGAAAATCAATGTGGAAGGAAGAAGTTATTTTCCCGATATCGATGATGAAACCATTGAATGCGCCCTGTGCCGGGCCCAGGAAATGTCCATTAATGTGGAAAGCGGTGTTATTGATGCAGGTCTCACCGGACGTGACTGGGTGGCGGAACATGAATCCGATGTCCATGTGGTGACAGACCTTGTCTATTCCAAAGTCAGTGCCCGGCCGGCCCGGTGGGTGGTGGCTGTGGCCAGTGAATCCCCCATAAACGACCTTAAAGATCTGGAGGGCATGACCATTTCCACGGAACTGGTCAAATTCACCAAACGGTTTTTCAAAGAACGCAATATCAATGTGACCGTGAAATTTTCCTGGGGGGCCACGGAAGCCAAAATCGTATCCGGCCTTGCTGACGCCATCGTGGAGATCACGGAAACCGAAAGTACGATCCGAGCCCATAACCTGCGGGTAATCCACGTGGTGATGGAAACCAATACCCAGCTCATTGCCAATAAAACCGCCTGGCAGGATCTCCGGAAAAGAGAAAAAATCCAGCAGATCGCCCAGCTGCTCCAGGGAGCGCTGGTGGCAGACCAGATGGTGGGCATTAAAATGAATGTGCCGGAAAACAAGATACCAAAGATTGTATCCCTTCTGCCCAGCCTCAATGCCCCCACCATTGCCGGATTGTACCAGTCTGACTGGTATTCGGTGGAAAGCATTATCAATACAAAGTATGTCCGGGACCTGATTCCCCAGCTGCTTAAAGAGGGGGCGGAAGGCATTATCGAGTACCCCCTGAACAAGGTGTTATAAAAATGAAACCTGCCATACGCTGTGAAAATATCACCCCGTTTATCGTGATGGATGTGCTGGAAAAAATCCACCAGATGGAAGCTGCCGGCATTGATGTGATCCATATGGAAATCGGTGAGCCTGACTTTGATGTGCCTGCGTGTGTCAACCAGGCCACCCGGGAAGCTCTGGACTGCAATGCCACCTGTTATACCCACAGCCTCGGAGATATCCGGCTGCGCCAGGCCATTGCCCGGTACCATGCAGATACATACAACACCAATGTTGATCCCGGACAGATCCTGGTGACTTCGGGCACCTCCCCTGCCATGCTGCTGCTGTTTTCCGTCCTGGTAAATCCGGGAGATGAGGTCATCATTTCCGATCCCCACTATGCCTGTTATGCCAATTTCATTCATTATGTCCAGGGGGTCCCGGTCACTGTGCCCGTGTTTGAAGAAGAAGGCTTTGTTTTTACCCCGGATGCCATAGAGGCGAAAATCACCCCGAAAACCAGGGCCATTTTTATCAATTCCCCGTCCAATCCCACCGGAAACGTTATTCCAAAAGACCGGATGCAAGAAATTGTAGCACTGGCTGAAAAACATGACCTGTATATTATCTCCGATGAGATCTACCATGGCCTGGTCTATGAGGGCAAAGAACACTGCATTCTGGAATTTACTTCCAAATCCTTTGTACTCAACGGGTTTTCCAAGCTTTTTGCCATGACCGGTCTTCGCCTGGGCTATCTGATTGCCCCCTTTGCCTTTGTCAGGGCCCTGCAGATTTTGCAGCAGAATTTTTTCATCTGTGCCAATTCCGTGGCCCAGATGGCAGGAACCGCCGCACTCAAACATGCTCACAAAGAAACACAGCACATGCGAAAGGTGTATAACAAGCGCCGGCTGTATATGATACAGCGGTTACAGGATATGGGCCTGGGGATTACAGTGCCGCCCACAGGGGCTTTTTACGTGTTTGCCAATGTAAAACATATTTCAACAGATTCCTATGCCCTGGCGTTTGATATTCTGGAAAAAGCCCATATCGGGGTGACACCGGGCATTGATTTCGGGGCCAACGGAGAAGGATACCTGCGGTTTTCCTATGCCAATTCCCTGGAAAATCTGACCCGGGGTCTGGACCGCATGGAAAATTATATAAAGACAAGACCATGAAGATCCGGGATGTGCAGTTTGTGAAAAGTGCGGTGAAGCCGGACCAGTATCCGGATTACGATTTTGCTGAAATTGCCTTTGCCGGCCGGTCCAATGTGGGAAAAAGTTCATTGATCAACACATTGATTCGGCGCAAGGACATGGTGAAAACCAGCTCCAGGCCCGGATGCACCCAGCTCATTAATTTTTTTCTGGTCAATGAGACCCTGTCTCTGGTGGACCTGCCCGGATACGGGTATGCCAAAGTATCCAAAAAGATCCGGGCAACATGGCAGCCCATGGTGGAAACCTACCTGGCAGGCAGGAGCAACCTTCTGGGCCTGGTGCTCATTATAGATATCCGCAGAGATCCGGGGCAGGAAGAATCTGCGCTGGCCGACTGGCTGGAATCCCGTGGGATTCCCTATCTGCTGGTGCTGACCAAGGCGGACAAATTATCAAAAACACAGCAGCAAAAGCGGTGTGCCGCCATCTCTTCCCGGCTGCACAGAGACAAAAACACGGTGATTGTGTTTTCAGCCAAAACCCGGTTGGGACGGGAAACCGTGCTGGATGAAATTGACAGCCTGATGGCATGGTACGACCAGCAGGAATGACCATGGAAAAAGATATGCGATCCGGGTTTGTGGCCATCATCGGCCCACCCAATGCGGGCAAGTCAACCCTGTTGAACCAGGTGCTGGGCCAGAAAATATCCATCACGTCAAAAAAACCCCAGACCACCCGGGACCGGATTCTGGGCATCGTGAACCGGCCCGGCTCACAGATCATTTTTGTGGATACCCCCGGGATTCACAAAAGCACCAGCCTGCTCAACAAACGGATAGTGGACCAGGCCCTCCAGGCAGTGGCAGATGTGGACCTGATCCTGTTCATGGTGGATGCGGTTTCCCGCAATTTTTCAGCAGAAAAGCAGATCATTGCACAACTGCACAAGGTGGAAAAGCCGGTTATCCTGGCATTGAACAAGGTGGATGCCGCGAAAAAGGCAGATCTTTTCACGCTTGTGGAAAAATTAACCCCTGTATTTGATTTCAAGGCGGTAATACCCATATCCGCCCGGCAGAACATTCAGGTGGCCCAGCTTATGGATGAGGTGGAAAAAAATCTGCCCAGGGGACCACGGCTTTATCCTGAAGACACGTTTACCGATGTTTCGGAAAAATTCATGGTCAAGGAAATTATCCGGGAAAAAGTATTTCGCCTCACCGGCATGGAAATTCCCTATTCTTCCGCTGTGACCGTGGATGCCTTTGATGTGGAAAAAAAACTGATCGTCATCCATGCAAGTATCCATGTGGTGCGCAGTTCGCAAAAAGGGATTATCATCGGCAAAAAAGGGGCCATGCTGTCTAACATCGGTTCCAGGGCCAGAATTGACATGGAAAAAATGCTGGGAAAAAAGGTCTTGCTCAAGCTGTTTGTAAAGGTGACCAGAGACTGGGTCAGCAACCAGCGGATTCTGGATGAGTTCGGGTATTAAAAGATGATGGACAATGCGTTTTTATGCATGGATGACATATTTCTGAAAAAAGAGCGGGCAAAGGCCAGAAAACTGCGCAATACCCAGTGGTGGAAACGCAGACGGTCCACCGGTATCTGTCATTATTGCGGCAAAACCTTTGCACCTTCTGAACTGACCATGGATCATATCATCCCCCTGGTGCGCGGGGGCAGGTCTGAAAAATTCAATCTGGTGCCCTGCTGCAAATCCTGTAATACCAAAAAGCAGCAGCTTCTGCCCTGCGAGTGGACCGCCTATATGGAAAAGCGCAGACCCTGAGGCATCGGAAAAAGACAATGCCCTTTCCGATGCCTGTCATTGTAAAACCGGTGTGTGCAGGTATCTATTTTTTGCTGCAGAGCCTGTGAATGGTTTGTGCATGCCATTCCCCGCGTCCGGAGAATGTGGGCTGTCCCAGTCCTACAAGATGTTTGGCAACCTGGTCATAGGTGGCGCCCTGTTTTCGCATGGTATGGATAATATCCATCACTTCCTCCCTGGGAAGCAGGGTGGCACCGGATGATGCTTTTTCATCTGTTTTTTTGGCAGCCACAGGTTTTTTGCGTTTTCTGATGACCCGGCGTTTGGTTTTCTTTTCCGGATCAGCCGGGGTCAAGATATTTTCCGGGAAAAAATCATTGTCATCCGTCTGTACGGCTTGACCGGATGCAGGCTGATCCATATACGTTTCCTGTTGAAATGCTTCAGGAGAATCCAGGGGATCTTGTCTCTTTTGCATGGTTTCATCACGGCGGGCTTCATATGCCGTGGCCGCATCGCTTTGGAGCGGTGATTCCATGCTCAGATGGGCAACAATCAGTTCAATGGCATATGCCTGCCGTTCCATCATGTCTGCTGTCCGTTCCTGAACCGTTGTCAGATATTCCTGGTTTTTCACCAGGATTTCAACATGGTTGGTGAGATTTTCAATGGCATCAGCCAGCAGGGTCATGCCGGGATCTTCCGGCGGAAGCTGGTTCCCCATGGGGCCAGCCGGCATGGGGGGACGTTTCATGTTGGGGTTTCTGGGATTCTGGTACCCGTTGCCATAGGACTGAAATCTGGGGTTGTTGTTGTATTGATAGGAATTGTCATAATTTTTGCGGGTTTTGGGGGCCCGTGGTTTGTCAGCCTGTCCGTTGCGAAGGCTGTGTAAAAAATCGTTCATTTAACTCATACGCTCCTTGGAAATTTTCAATGTCTTTGGCCATGGCGATGGCATGACATTCGTAAGATTTTAATTTTTTTATGTTTTATTATAACTACATCGGCCTCGGAATAATTTCCGAATATCGGCGTTGGTGCAAAAACTGCTTATTTATCCTGTTTTTTGCCGCCTTTGTCAAGGTATTTTTGCGATTTTCCCCTCTGATCTGAAAATTTCAAGCATGTTTTTCGCCGGTTTAACAGAACCCCTGTGTGTTGAGGCGATATTCATAGTCTTTGATAAGTTCCAAAGCGGTTTTGGTTGCAGGTATCCGTGACAATTCTTTTCGAAAACCGGTACATCCGGGCATGCCTTTTACAAACCAGGCAAGCCTGCCCCTGAGCATTTTGCAGGCAGGCTCTTCCCCGAAATAATCTACATACAGATGGATAAGCTGCGCCATTTTCCGGAAAATGGCGGATGCAGATGGTTCTTTGCAGGTTCCATGTGTCAGATAAGATTCCACCTGGCTGAGAATAAAGGGATTCGCCATGGCTTTCCGGCCGATCATTACACCATCGCATCCGGTCTGGTTCATCATGTCTGCGGCATCCTGCACACAAAGAATATCACCATTGCCGATAACCGGTATGGATATCTGTTTTTTGAGCTGCCTGATAAGGTGCCAGTCTGCAGTTCCTGTAAATCCCTGGGCTGCCGTTCGCGGATGCAGGGTGACGGCATCCACACCCTGGTCCTGGGCGATCCGGGCCAGGTGCAGGGCCTGGGAACCGGACCGGTCCCAGCCGGATCTGATTTTGATGGTAAACGGCAGGCAGGTGGCCTTTCGCACCGCCTGGAGAACCGCTTTGCTGTTTTCCAGGTCCTGCATCAGGGCAACCCCGGCCCCCTGCTTTATCACCTTTTTTACACTGCACCCGAAGTTGATGTCCAGAATATCTGCCACCCCCATTGCTTCAATGGCAGCTGCGGCCCTGGCCATTATTTCCGGTTCTGCTCCGAAAATCTGGACAGACAACGGTTTTTCATCCTTGTGTGTCTGCAGCAGGGTCAGGGTTTTTTGTGAGTTGTAAAAAAGGCCTTTGGCGCTGATCATTTCCGAGCAGACCACTGCACAGCCGCAAGCTTTTACAAGCCGCCGGAACGGCAGGTTGGTTATGCCTGCCAGGGGGGCCAGAAAGGTGCTGCCGGCGATGGCCAGAGAGCCGATCTTCATTGTATGCCTTTTTTTATTCTGGTATCCATGTGCGTATTTGCATAGCAGAACAGGCAGTTGTGATAGCAGGGATGGTCCTGGTAGGATCCGATATCGATGGCACTGGTACATCTGCATCCCTTTTTGGCCCGCTGCCCGTAATCCCGCCGGGTTTCAGGGGTACCGCCGTATAGTTTTTTCAGAAAAGGACCATTGATACAGGCATTTTCAAAGATATTTGTGCACCCGGATTTTACAGCGTCATACAGTTTTGTTTCACAACACAGGTGCAGCCGGATCTGTTTTTTTTCTAGCTGGGCAGCCATGCTGCAGATCAGCTGTTTTTTTTCTGCAGGATCCGGGTCTGTGAAACAGATGACAGGTCCGCCTGTTCTGGCCAGATGTCGGGTACGGATACCGACTTTGCGGTAGGCATCATAAAAGCTGGTGACACAGACCGTAATGCCCATGTCAGCCATGGTATCTGCAATGTAAAGGAAATCAGACAGATTGTTTTCAACACGTTGGGTGCCATGGGTATAAAAGCAGATGGGATCAAACCGCCAGGCAACGGCATGCGGTCCGAACCGGTCTGCAAGCACTTTTGCCTGGGCTATACGGGTGTCCAGGTCCGGCATGTTTGGTTCCAGCAGGGGGGATCTGGAATTAACGGTGAAATTGAAAAACAGGTCAAATCCCATATTCCCCAGAATCCTGTGGGCCCCAAGATCCAGAAACGGTCCATAATTTTTGGACCAGAACACAATGCTGTGGGTGTTTTCCGGGCAGACATCCACCCGCTTCGGCTTACGGGTAAAGGGATTGACAATAATAAAATGTTTCTGCCGGATCTGTTTGAGAAACCATGGGGTGTACCATGCCGGAATATCTGTCCGCCTGGAAGCGGAAATGATTTTATCCCGGGTCCTGATCATGGTTTTTTTTCTTCCGGTCAGAAAAGGATATGATCTGGCCGGATGCCTGCTTTCCAGTTTCAGAAGGTTCTTTTTTTGGGGGAACAGTTTTCATGTCAGTTTTCATGTCAGACGAAACATCAAGTGTGTTCTTCGGGTTTTTTACCGTTTCGATGCGCATTTTTTTTCCGTTCATCTGGAATTCTTCGCCGTTGATATAATCGTCTTTGAGTATCCAGGTAGCCTCCTGTAAAGGAATCTGGAGCAAAAGAAGGGTGATCTGAAACCAGTCTTTTTTATGGTCAGGCTGAATGCTTTCAACCCTGGCAAAAGACACAGGGCTGTCTTCCAGATAAATTAATACCACATCATTGATGGTTGCCATGAAGCTCCTTTGTGATTTTTCTTGTTTGCCGCCCCAATATAACATATTCTTGGCTGCATCAAAAGAAGGGAATGGGGTGCATATGGGTATCCGGGATAAAAAATGGAAGATATTTTCTCTGGTGGGGGTGTCGATTTTCATGTCCACCCTGGATTCCAGCATTGTCAATGTGGCATTGCCTTATATTATGGAAGATTTGTCCTCGGATGTGAAAACCGTGCAATGGGTGGTGGTGGTCTATCTGCTCACCGTCTCCTCTCTTTTGCTCACCTTTGGCAGGCTGTCTGATACCCGGGGCCGGCGGTTGGTATATGTGGCCGGATTTCTGGTCTTTACCCTGGGGTCTTTGCTGTGTGCAAATGCCATGACAGCGCATTTTCTGGTGGGTGCCAGGATGGTTCAGGGGATCGGGGCATCCATGCTCATGGCCTGTTCTCCGGCTCTGGTGGTGGATGCCTTTGCCCCGGAAGAAAGGGGCAGGGTCCTGGGCCTTATGGGGGCGGTGGTGGCTGCCGGCCTTACGCTGGGCCCCCTGGCAGGGGGGATGATTCTGGCGTATTTTTCCTGGCGGGTTATTTTCTATATCAATGTGCCTATCGGCGTGCTGGCGGTTGCAGCAGGCATCTTTGTTCTCAAAGGCCTGCCCGGCGCCAGCGGGAGCCGTGAACCTCTGGACAGGACCGGCAGTCTGCTGTTGGTGATCATGCTCAGCTGTCTGATCGTAACCCTGGCCCGCTCTTCTGACTGGGGTCTTTTCTCTGTGAAGTCAGGTCTGTGTCTTTTGGCGGGCATGCTGTGCGCGGTGGGGTTTGTATACAATGAAAAACGTGCAGCTTATCCACTTTTTGATCTGGATTTGATGAAAATCCGTTTGTTCACGCTCCCTTTGGTTGCTGCGGCAATTCTTTTTGCCTGCCTGTTTGTGCTGGTGTTCATGATGCCCTTTTTTCTGACATATCCCTGCGGGTTTTCCGCTTCCAAAACAGGCCTCATCATGATTGTGCCGTTTTTATTTTTACTGTTTATTTCCCCTGTTTCCGGCATGCTGGCCGACCGGCTGGGGTCCAGGCTTTTGTGTACCACAGGCATGCTTCTCATGGGCCTGTCTTTGTTTTCCTTTGTATTTTCAGGTCCGGATATGGGGGTTTCGGCCATTGTCTGGCGCATTGCCCTGGCCGGCATCGGCACGGCCCTGTTTGTTTCCCCCAATAATACCGCCATCATGGGGTCTGTGCCCATACACCAGCGGGGCATTGCTTCCGGCGCCATAGCCACGGCCCGAAACCTGGGCATGGTTTCCGGGGTGGCTCTGGCAGGTGCGGTGTTTTCCGGCTTTGTCAGCCTTCAGGGGCATGGGCCGAACGGATACGGGCCTGAAATGGCACCAGCATTTATGGCAGGATTCACACATGTCATGACCGCTGGAGCCGGCCTGGCTGTTATGGGTGTTGCCGTTACTTATTTCAGGGGCCAGGAAGAGATAAAGGGTTCTGACCCGGCATGATCTTATGCGTTGTCCCTGGGAACCACAAATACGGGGACAGATGACCGTTTCAATACCTTGCGCACCAGCTTGTCCCCCATGGTCTGGGCCATCAGGCCCTGCTGCCGGCATCCTATGACAATGAAAGCACAGTCCTCTTCAATGGCGGTGGATACAATTTCATCAGCAATGGAACGGCCTTCTGCAACCAGAATTTTCTTGATGGGGGAGTCGGCATGGGACGGGGCATTTTCCCGTTCTTCGAAAAATCCGGCAATGGCCTGGCGGATCCGCAGCGCATCCACATTTTTACCTATGAGCAGATCACGTGCACCGGATTTGTGTTTGGCTTTAATCTCCTTGTACAGGGTTTCTCCAAAGGCCATTTTTACCTGTCTTTCCGCTGACGGGCTGGCTTCCTCCATGACATGGAGAACGATCAGGTTGGCGTCAGTATAGGTGGCCATGGCAACAGCATGTTCAAAGATTTTTTTCATGTCCACAGACAGGTCAGAGGCAAATAAAATGTTCCTGGGTTTTGTAATCATGACAGGGTATCTCCATTTACATTATTAAAGGTATGGTAAAAAAACAGTACACCGAAAAAGCATTAAAATCTGGTTCTATTGTAAACACAAATTCATGTTATGCAAGCGTGTTTTCACCTGGTTCTTCTGCAGGGCATGGACGGCACACGGCCGTCCCGTAGTTAACTTGCTCATGAAAAACCTTTGGGGGCATCTGCAGCGCAGGTGCCCATACTTTTTCCCATAAAGCTTGCAGCACTCATTTTTTTTGTGACATCCCGGCTTTTGCATTCCGGGCAGGTGATATCAGGCTCATCTCCTGCAAACACAAGTTTTTCAAATTCCTGTTTGCAGGAATCACACTGGTATTCAAAAATCGGCATCACTGCCTCCTTGTTGGTAAAATCATTAATGGAAATCTGTATGTGAAAATCCGGTAATTTTCATTTTTTATTATACCAATTTGCCTTTTTGGGCGCAAGCCCTGGGTGGTATCCCCGGATATCTCCTCAGATACTGCCCCGGCAAACTCATTCTTCAATAATTATTTCATAACTTCAATGCGTTATGACAAATATAGGAGGGCATTGTATTGATTTGATTTTTTTCAACCA